>NZ_AEXQ01000090.1:0-11030 GCF_000191865.1 Turicibacter sp. HGF1 | reverse complement strand
ATTATAGAACCTTTATATTCCTAGGTATAATAATGAAGTAATGGCAGAAATTATAGGAGTTAGTAAGCGGTTAAGGCCATTCGACATAACGATTTTTTTAGTGAAAATAGTTAGAAAAAATGATAAAATGAATAAGTTGCAATTTATAAGATAAATTGAAAGTAATGATTTAAAAGGGGGGAAACCCATGCAAAAACAAATGGAAATTTTGCTAGAACAAATTCAATATCCTGATCATCAGCTTTTTTTATTTGAGCAAAAGATGATTGAAAAGGTGGATGCCCTACGAAAAAACCAAGAACTGATTTTTCACTTAGTATTTGATACACCCTTAGTTCCAGCAGCTTTTTATGAATTTTATTCCCGTTTTGATCAAACGTTTAGTAAAATTCAAACGATAAATCAAGCTTCTTTTTTAATTAGATATTTAAGTCAGCCGACTGAAGAACAAATATTAGAATATTGGCCACTTATGATTGAATATTTAAGTCGTCAAGATTTATTAATTCGTTGTTTAGAAAGCTTTTCAGTTAAGGTTCAGACAAATGAGTTACACATTGAAGTGAAAGATGAGCATTATTATAACGAAATTGAACAAAAGTATGCCAATAACATTTTAAAGGCGTATGAGCGTTTTGGATTTGGATTACAGACAGTAAAACCTGTTTACTCTGCTAATGCCAAGTCAGACGCTGATATATTAGCAGAACGAGAAACGACGATGCCACAAATTGTTGAAGTACCTAAACCAGTGGAAGCCCCACCAGTGGAACAGCCTAAACCAAGCTATCGAAGTGAAAGCTATAGTGGAAGCCGTGGAGGTTATAGTCGTAAGGAACCTGAAGTGACAGATACTTCAATCGGTGGTCCAATTAATGGAAATCCGATGAGTTGTAAAGAAATTGACGATGAAATGAGTCGCTGTATTTTAGAAGGTTATATTTTTGATGCAGAATCACGCGACATTCGAAATGGTGAAATGTTACTCGTGACGGCGAAGTTTACGGATTATACCGATTCCATTTATATTAAAATGTTTGCCAAGTCAGCTGAAACAAAGAAAATGGTACCTAAACTTTTAGCAAAAGGTAACTGGGTTCGTGTCAGTGGGAAAATTCAATTTGATACGTTCTCAAAAGAGTTATCAATGATGGTAAATGCGGTGAATGTCATTGATGCCAAAACAGAGCCGAGAAAAGATTTGGCGCCGGAGGGTGAAAAGCGTGTTGAATTACACGTTCACTCTAAGATGAGTGCCATGGACGGCGTAACAGATATTGGTGATTATATTAAACAAGCTGCGAAATGGGGTCATAAAGCGATTGCCTTAACGGATCATGGAGTCGTTCAAGCCATTCCAGATGCCTATCATGCCGCGAAAAAAAATGATATTAAAATTATCTATGGAGTGGAAGGATATTTAGTTGAAGATGAACCCTTATTAGCTTGGAATGAGAAATCGATTCCGTTAAATGATGCCACGTATGTTGTTTATGATGTCGAAACGACTGGGTTCTCAACGAACTATGATGTGATTATCGAAATTGCAGCTGTCAAAATTAAAAATGGAACGATTATTGATGAGTTTTCTGACTTTGCTAATCCACATCGAAAATTATCTTTAAAAACGATCGAATTAACGCATATATTACAAAGTGATGTTGATAATGCTCCGGAGCTTGAGGATGTCATGAAACGCTTTAAAGAATGGTCGGAAGATTGTATTTTAGTCGCTCATAATGCGGCATTCGACATGGGACATTTAGAGCAAACATATAAACGTTTTAATTTAGGAGTTTGTGACAATCCTGTTCTGGATACCTTAGCTTTAGCGCGTGTCCTTTATCACCATCAATATGGAGTGTATTGGAACTATGCAACAGATGCGACCATTGATGAAAAATTTAAACGTAAGATGAAGCGATTTAACTTAAAAGCTTTATCAAAATTCTTTAAAGTTGATTTAACCCAACATCACCGTGCCATTTACGATGCGCGTGCAACGGGTCAGGCATTTATTCTAATGCTTCGTGATATTTTAAAATTAGACATTAAAACGCATGATGAAGTCAATCAGTTAGTCGATAAAGAAACCTCGTTTAAACTTGATCGAACAACACATGTGACGATTTTGGCGCAAAACCAAGTTGGATTTAAAAATTTATTCAAAGTTGTGTCGCAATCGATGACGTGCGATTTATATGGACAGCCACGTATTCGAAGAAGTTATTTACAAGCTCATCGAGAAGGATTGTTAATTGGTAGTAGTTGTGTAAATGGTGAGGTCTGGGAAAGTGCATTAAATAAGCCATATGAAGACTTACAAGAAAAGGCGAAATTTTATGATTATTTAGAAGTACAGCCACCCGAAGTTTATTCACATCTCATTGATCAAAACTCAAAAGAGATGGCTCAGTCCATTATCGAGACGATTAAAACGATTATAAAAGTGGGTGAAGAGTTAAATATTCCAGTGTGCGCAACCGGAGATGTTCACCATTTAAATCGTGAAGATAAACTTTATCGTCAAATTTATACGCGCACACCAATGATTGGAGGAGGACGCCATCCTCTAAATCATCCAGATATTAAAGAAATTCCAAGTATGCATTTTAGAACAACAGATGAAATGTACCATGATTTTAGTTTTTTAGATGAGGCGAAACAAAAAGAAATCATTGTCACTAATCCGAATGCAATTGCTGATTCTTGTGAAATGATAAAAGCGATTAAAGATGAATTGTTCACGCCTGCTGATGATTTCTTAAAAGATAAAGGGATTCCAAGTATCAAGGACCGTTTAACTGAAATGTGTTATGAAAGAGCACATGAGTGGTATGGGGAAGAATTACCTCAATATGTGCTTGATCGTTTAATTAAAGAGTTAAATAGTATTATCGGAAATGGATTTGCCGTTATTTATTATATCTCGCACATGCTTGTAAAAAAATCATTGGATGATGGTTATCTAGTAGGATCACGTGGTTCGGTTGGATCGTCTTTTGTTGCAACTTTGACAGATATCACAGAGGTTAATCCGCTATCACCGCATTACCGTTGTCCAAACTGTTTATTTGCGGCTTTTAAAATGAACGAAGAGGAGAAACAACGCTATGGAATCCGACCAGAGGAAGAAGCATTCCAAGACATTTTAGCAAATGCTGAATCTGGTTTTGATTTACCAGATGCAACTTGTCCACATTGTGGCACTAAGATGCGAAAAGATGGACATGATATCCCGTTTGAAACCTTCCTTGGATTTAAAGGAGATAAAGTACCTGATATCGATTTAAATTTCTCTGGTGAATATCAGCCAGTTGCCCATTTATATTGTCGTGAAGTGTTTGGTGATGACTTTGCGTTCCGTGCTGGAACGATTGGTACCGTTGCTGAAAAAACAGCCTTTGGTTATGTTAAAGGATTCCTTGAAGATACCAATCGTGAAATGCGAACGGCTGAAATTGAACGAATGGCTAAAGGATGTGAAGGGGTTCGTCGTACATCAGGACAGCATCCGGGTGGGATTATTGTTGTTCCTAACTATATGGATATCTATGATGTGACACCGATTCAATATCCAGCTGATGATCCAACAGCAGAATGGAGAACCACACATTTCGACTTCCACTCAATTCATGATAATTTATTAAAACTCGATATTCTAGGGCACGATGATCCGACGGTTATTCGTTATTTACAAGATATCTCAGGTATTGATCCAAAAGATATTCCAACGGATGATCCTGAAGTTTATAAATTATTCTATTCAACAGAATCATTAGGGGTAACGCCAGAACAAATTCGTTCGACAACGGGTTCTTATGGGGTTCCTGAATTTGGGACACCGTTTGTTCGTAATATGTTAGAAGATACCAAACCGAAGACATTTGCCGAATTAGTTAAAATTTCAGGGCTATCACATGGAACTGACGTTTGGTTAAATAATGCGGCAGATTTAGTTTCCGGAAAATATGATAAGTTTGGAAAAGTTGAATTCAAAAATGTTATCGGATGTCGTGATGATATCATGGTTTACTTAATGTATGGTGGACTTGAACCTGCCTTAGCGTTTAAAATCATGGAGTTTGTTCGTAAAGGATTAGCGAGTAAAAATCCAGATGGATGGAAAGAATTTGAAGAAGAGATGCGTAAGCATAAGATTCCAGAATGGTATATTTGGTCATGTGGTCAAATTAAGTACATGTTCCCAAAAGCCCACGCGACAGCTTACGTTTTAATGGCCATTCGTATCGCGTGGTTTAAAGTTCATCATCCTATTTATTATTACTGTGCTTATTTCTCAAAACGTGCAGATGTTTTTGAAATGGAAACCATGATTAAAGGACCTGATGCCATTCGTAAACGTTTAGATGAAATTGAAGAAAAAGGGTTTGACGCAACACCAAAAGAGAAAAACTTAGTGACCATTTTAGAGATTGCATTGGAGATGACAGAGCGTGGTTTCTACTTCCAAAACTTCAATATCGAAGAATCAAATGCCGTAGATTTTAAAATTTCTGAGGATGGAAAATCACTCATTCCGCCATTTACGGCATTAGATGGTTTAGGAGAAAACGTGGCAAGACAAATTGTGGCTGCAAGGGAAGAAGCGCCGTTTGTAACCATAAAAGAAGTCCAACAACGTGGAAAAGTTTCTAAAGCCTTAATTGAAAAATTACAATTAATGAATGTTTTTGGAGATATGGAGCTTGGAAATGATAAACCAGCTAAAGCAGCAACGCAACCGCCAAGCAATCAATTAACTTTATTTTAAATGCAAAAGAGACTAGATATTAAATCTAGTCTCTTTTTTAAAGAAAAATATATTGTAAATATATTCATCCTTGCTCATAAATTCCCGATTCTAACTCATACTAACCGTATAAATGATGAAAGGAGAAGATTTGGATGTTTATGGATACGATGACTCCTCCAGCTATTGAGGCGTATATAGAAGTACAGACCCCCTATATCTTCGATATGAAGCTTGGAGATGTAACAGGTGATCAAGTTGATGATTTTATTTATTTAGCAGGAAGTAAATCAAGTCCAGATGCGATTTATCAAGAGGATTTGACACTTTTTATTGTAGATGGGATTACGAATGAAACAATCACACAAGTTTTACCATTAAAAGGAGGATATGGGGGAATGCTTTTTGTCGGGGATTTTAATCAAGATTTTATTGAGGATGTCTATGTATCGGTTAGTTCTGGTGGAAGTGGCAATATTAACTATTATTATTTATATAGTTTTAGAGAAAAAACGCCTATTCAATTGTTTGATTATGAAAAATTTAATGAAGAAACTCAATGGCAAGTGACGTTCCAAGACGGATTTAAAATCGAATTAACCAATGGGTTTAATCAAACGTTTAGATTGGATGTATCTAAAAAAGATTTACAATTATTATCTAAGTACTACAATCCGGATGGAAGCGTTAAGGGAACGATTAAAGGCGAGGTATTACCGCTCGGGGGATTGGCACCGATCATTACTCCACTAGGGAATGGAACTTACGATTTAGTGGCTTCGCAACGCATAATTGGAATTGCAACAGTTGATGATTTTGGTGTGATTGAAACCTATTTAACGTTTAAAGGACAACGTTTTAATCCATATGAAATTGTGGTGGGAGATCATCAATTTTTTAAATAAAGTGTATGAAAAGGGTATAAAACAATTGATTCATCTATTATGAACGTCTTAAGTAGTTGGAATACGTCAAGAAATATGGTACAGTATAGATATGAAAGATGAAAGGGGCCACATTTCTTGAAAGTTCAAATGGTAGATGGTCAGGATATAGAACTCTATATTTATGAACCACATGCAGATATTCGAACACGTGGAGTGATTCAACTCGTACATGGCTCATGCGAACACGCCGGTCGTTATGAAGCATTTATTAATTATTTAACAGATAAAGGATACATCGTTTATGCGAATGATCATCGAGGTCATGGTAAATCTGTTTCATCACCAGAGGACTATGGTTACTTTGGAGAGGAAGATGGATGGCAGATGATGGTGGATGACTTAAAGAGTATTAATGATTTAATTCATGCTCACAATCCAGAATTGCCAATTGTCATGCTTGGACATAGTATGGGATCTTTTCTCGCAAGACATTATGCGATTGATTATGGTGAAACGATTAATGGATTGATTTTATCTGGGACGGCACATAATCCGAAATTTTTGCTTAAGATAGGCCAATTTGTATCACGCCTAGCAAAACGATACCAAGGATCTAAACATCGAAATAAATTAATTAATCAGTTATCTTATGGAACATTTAATCGTAATCTTCCCAATGCTAAAACGGCTAGTGACTGGATTTGTTATGATGAAGAAGTCGTACGTGAATTCGTCGCCGATTCGAGTTGCGGATTTATTTTTACCAATGCCGGATTTTATGATTTATTTACGGGATTATTGTATATAACAGATGATAAAAACATTGAAAAAATGCCACATGATTTACCTGTTTTATTTATCTCGGGTGAGGATGATCCTGTAGGTGAAGAAGGTAAAATGGTAAAAAAAGCATTTCATGCAATGCAAAAGGCACAGCTAATCAATGTTCAGATAAAATTATATCCACAGATGCTTCATGAAATCTTAAATGAAAAAAATAAGTTAGAAGTTTATGAAGATATCTATAACTGGTTAGAAACAAATATAATAAAAAAGTCGTCTAATTCTAGACGACTTTTTTTATGTTTGAATTTTTAAGAAGAGACTTAGTTTTCCCCCTTTTTTATAACCGATAAAACTCGTTAAGATCCCCATTAAGGAAATAATAAAAAAGATATTAAAACTTAATTTAAATTGTTCAGCGCTATAATGACGAATATTATTAACGATACTTCCATTAAAGTTAAAATCTAGTGTGAACCCAATAAATTGTGTCACAAGGGAACTAGCAATAAATTCACCAGCATTGATGACGCTACTGGCTAAACCACTATGTTTTGAATCGCAATAAGAGGTAATATCGGTAAAGGATAAGATGTGAGAGGTCGCCAAAAATCCCATTGAAAAAAATAAAAAAGGAAGAATCCAAAGAGGCGGGTTACCATTTACCCAAAATAAAAAATAAAACCAAATGAGCGAGATTCCCAGACAACAGAAACGTTGACAAACTGGGATATTTCCTTTAAATAATATTAACAATTTAGAAATAAAAAGAGAGCCTATGATCAGACCTAGTAAAATAAAGGAAATATAAAAGGAAGCGTGAGTTGAATTAATGTGATAGACGGTTGTTAAATAATTAATTCCCCAAACACCACTTAAAGCAGTGGTACATCCAACCAGTGTAAATAATGAGAAAAAGTTACGCCAAATCGCTTTATTTTTAAAAGTTGATAAAATCGCCTCCTTAAGTTCCAGTTTGGTTTGTCCTGGCTGTGAACCTAGTGGTGCATATCCGTAATTGGTTGGGGAATTAGAAACAAAGAAGTAGATTAGAATGGAAATCATGAGGCATAAAATTCCTGTCCCAATCATAGAAAATCGCCATCCTATCAAACCAATTAATATCGAAAGCGGAAAGGTAGCGGATAATCCACCAGCATTGCCAATGAAAGAAAGGAATCCTGATACTTTGACAAAGTCGTTTTTTGAAAACCAAATGGATTGTGCTTTTAAAACAGAGATAAAAATAACAGAGGTTCCAAGTCCGATTAGTAGGCGACCTAAAAAGGCTAAGGATAAATAAGGCGTCAATCCTAATAAGATGGATCCTATTCCTGTTATGAAGATTCCGATGCCGCTTACTTTACGATAACCGTAGTAATCCAGTAACAGGCCAGCAGGAATTTGCATGAGGGCATAAGTGTAGAACGTAACCGATGCGATTTGGCTAATTTCCGATGCGGTTGCATTTAGATCATAGCTTAAATAAGGTGAGATAACCCCCATTGCACCTCGATGAAACAGAGATAGAACAAAAGAAAAGGCTAAAATAATCCAAATTCTCCACTTGTAAAACTCATAACTTCTCATTAGAATTCTCCTTTTAAAACTAAATCAAATAACCCATTCATTATCAGTCATTGAGGTTTAAAAATCAAGTAGTCTATTCCAAAAATTAACAAATTAAAAGGCCCTATAAAAAATAGGGCTTCGGCTTAATTATAATAGAGTGGGATATTTCTTTTTGGCAAGCTCTTTAAATGTTTGAATGTCATCTGTAATAAGTTTTAAAGAGGTTTGCCAAAATTCTTTTTTCGTTAAATCGATGTCTACGGTTCTGGCAATCTCTTCGGCTGAATTTTTACCAGTAATAGATAAAAGCTGTTCATAAGATTTTACAAACTCACTTCCAACTTCTTGATATTTAGCGTATAAACCTTTAGCAAATAGTAAACCAAACGCATAAGGGAAATTATAGAAATTCGCTGAAGCATCATAATAATGAGGTTTGCATGCCCACATATAAGGATGAAGAGATTCAAAATCGAGGCCATTTCCATAGGCTTCTTTTTGTGCTTTAATCATCATGTCTTGTAATTCTTTTGAACTAATAGAACCTTGTGCTCGTTCTTTAAATAATTCAGTTTCAAATAAATATCGACTATAGATATCGACAATAATTTGAGTTGAGTCCGTTAATTCAGTTTCTAAAATTCTAAAAATTTCATCATCTGTTCCATTTTTAATCGCAGCTTTTTTGATAATGGTTTCACAGAACGTTGAAGCTGTTTCAGCCACAGGCATAGGGTAACTTGAATTTAAGCTACTTTCTTTTGTTAAGCATTCGCCGTGAAATCCATGTCCAAGTTCGTGAGCAAGCGTCACAACGTCACTAAATTGATCTCCATAATTTAATAAGAAACGACTTTGCTTAATCCAATGAAGATTTGAACAAAAAGCACCGCCAACTTTTCCTTGTTTTGGATAAACATCAATCCAGGCTTCATCAATCGCTTTTTTGGCATAATTGGCTAATGTATCAGAGAACGTGCTAAATTGTTTTAATACAAATTCAGTTCCTCTTTCGTAGTCAAAGGTTTGAGGTTGGTCACAAACGGGAGCGAATAAATCGTAAAAAGGTAATCCACCTTTATGTCCAAGTAAAGAGGCCTTGAGGCGAAGAAATTCTCGGAATTTAGGTAAACTTTCCTCGATGGCTTCAAGCATGGCATCTAGTGTTTGGCGAGTCATTCTTGATTTTATTAACGTCTCATCAAGAGGGGATTCATATCCTCGTAAGGTAGCAGTTGTAATGACTTCTCCTTTAATGTTACTCAGACAAGCCGCTAATGAATCTTCTACTTTTTCATAGGCTTTTAACTCGCATTCATAAGCACTTTTTCGGACTTCGGCACTAGGGTCATGAGCCAGATTTCTTGCCATGGCTAATGGCATTGATTTGACTTCGCCATTTAATTCAACCTCAACTATGAGCTGCGAGGTAATGGTATCTTTTAGCTTAGCCCACGCAATTGATCCTGTATTTTGCATTTTCGCAATAATAGATTCTTCGTTATCACTTAATAAATAGTGACTGAAGCGTTGTAATTCTTTAAAGAAAAAGGTGTGGGCTTCAAGATTAGCATCGGTTTTAAGTAAAGTATCAAGATCTTTTAAATTGCCAATCCAATGATTAAGAACCGTATCACTTTTCGCAAGGGAGCTTGATTTTTCATTGAGCACATCAGAATATTTTAAAGCTGATTTATTCGTTGTATCAGTACTTAAAGTGAGCGAGCAATAAGAAAAAAGACGGCCAAATAAGTCGTTAAGCTCCTGTTGAAAATTTAAATATTGAAGTAGTAACGTTTTAGTCTCTTGTGTTGAATTTGAAATTTGATTGGCAAAATGATTATAGGATTGGGTTAATTCATCAACTTTTTTGAGGTCATTTAAAAAATTCTCACTTTCAAATGACTCGTATAGTGCGGTTAAATCCCATGTTGTTTTCAAAACTAGTCCTCCTTTTTTGATGAAGATGAATCCTCAATACTTTTAGTCTAGTCTGAATTTGATAAAATATAATTGAAAAGTTACGAATTTAGTGTAAAAGGCGATGAGTTTTTGACGGTTTTAGTGTAAAATAAGAGAAGTGAAAATGCAGAAGGAGGAATGAATCAATGGCTACATTAGTATTCGGACATAAAAACCCAGATACAGATTCAATTACATCTACTTTAGTCATGACAGACTTACAAACAAAATTAGGACATGACGTAATGGCTTGTCGTTTAGGTGACGTGAACAAGGAAACTCAATATATTTTAAATCACTTCCAAATTGAAGCACCAAAATTAATTGATGCTGTAACTGAAAATGACGAAGTCATTTTAGTGGACCATAATGAATTTAATCAAAGTGCAGATGGAATCGAAAAAGCTCGCATTAAAATGGTAGTGGATCATCACCGTTTAGCAAACTTCCAAACATCTGAACCTTTATTCTATCGTGCGGAACCTGTTGGATGTACGGGAACAATTCTTTATAAAATGTATAAAGAAAATGGAATTGAAATTGAACCAACAATGGCTGGATTAATGGCAAGTGCGATTATCTCAGATTCATTATTATTCAAATCACCAACATGTACTCCAGAAGATGAAAAAGCATGCCGTGAGTTAGCAGAAATTGCAGGACTTGATGTTGAAGTTTATGGACTTGAAATGTTAAAAGCTGGAACAGATTTATCTGATTACTCTGCTGAACAATTATTAGGAATCGACTCAAAAGTCTTCCCAATGGGAACATCTACTGTTGAGATTGCTCAAATTAACACAGTTAGTATCGAGGATATGATGACTCGTAAAGCAGAGTTAGAAGAACAAATGAAAGCAATTATTGCACAAAAAGGATTAAATCTATTTGTGGCAGTTATCACGGATATCTTAAATAGTAACTCACAAGTTATCACATTAGGAGATCGTACAGATATCGTTGAAAAAGCATTTAATGTTGAATTAGTCGATAACACAGCCTTATTAGCAGGTGTTGTTTCACGTAAAAAACAAATTGTTCCTTTCATGGATCGTAATGCTTAATTTTCAAAT
>NZ_AEXQ01000091.1:0-29495 GCF_000191865.1 Turicibacter sp. HGF1 | reverse complement strand
TNTNTTTTATTTATTATAAAGAGCCTATGTCTCCTTTTTCTAATAGGTAATCTTCTAAAATTAAATTATTCTCATAGATATATGTAGCTGCATCCACACCGACATATCTTAAATGCCAAGGTTCGTATTCATATCCTGTTTCTGCTGTTCTACCTTGTGGATAACGTATAATGAATCCAAATCTATGAGCGTTTTCTGCTACCCATGCACCTTCTTTTGATTGACCAAAAGTCTGAGATAAACCTTCATTTACTGATTTTGCCGTTATATCAATTGTTAGACCAGTTTGGTGTTCACTATGACCTGCGCGTGCACTATAAGAATCTGCATATTGTTGACCATTAGTGGACACATAATTATTATATAAATTAACTTGGGTTTTATATGAGCGATAGCCACTACGTGCAATTAATGCATATCCTTTTTCTTGATTAGCCGCACTAAATAGTGATGAAAGAGCGTCTGCAGCTACTTTTCTTAAGTAGTTAGCCTCATTATTTGTATCTGGTCGATATAAAGGAACATTGAGATATACTAAATCACTTGGAATGTAATCTGAAGGTAATCGATAGTTTTTATTAACTAAAACTAATAAATTATCTGGATGTGCTACTTCTACAGTGTCTTTATAGAAGTTTGTTTTTACATTTGGATAAAGGACATAGTTTAATGCATATTGTACTGAATAATTACGATTACTTTTTAAAATATTTGCATAAGTTTGCATAGAATCGATATTAAATTTTGGAGAAGATGTAAGCTGTTCCAACGTTTCATCAGGTAAATTAAAAGAGGCTAAATACTCACGTTGCTCAGTCGAAAATCTATTAGGTATAGATCTAGTTTCTAAGTTGCTAACAATCAAACTATCATTAAGGTATTCTATTGTTTGAGCTTGAGTAGTAAAATGAGGTTTATTTAAGATGGTAGCAACATAAATAATTGATGTAAGTAAAATTAGACTAATGATTGATAATCGAATTAGTATTAATTTCTTTTTTTTTCGTTTGATTACGACGTTTTTTTTAGCCATTTTTGTTACTCCTTATTTATCTAATTTGAAGAATCTATAGTTTTTTTATTTTAATTGTAACTTTAAATAAATCCCCGTCCTGAGATAATTCAAAAGTAGCACCATGTAAATCTAGAATTGATTTTACAATTGCTAATCCTAGTCCTGATCCTTCAGTATTACGAGAACTATCTCCACGTTTAAATCGTTCGGTTAACTCTACTATATCAAATCCTAATTCATAATTCGATATATTTTTTAAAGTTATGACAATTTCTGATCCTTCATATAACATTTCTAAATAAACACGAGTCCCTGATTGAGCGTATTTTATAATATTACCAAATAAATTTTCAAATACTCGATACATCTTTCTTCCATCACAGTAGGCATACATTTGTGGAGCTGATGTTTTACTCCTCAAAATTAATTGATGTTCAATAAACTTATCTTCATATTCAGCAATAGACTGATGCATTAGAGCAACTAAATCAACTTGTTCTTTATATAATTCAACAGCCCCACTTGCCATCTTACTAGCTTCAAATAAATCATCGATTAAAACTTTAAGACGCTTGGATTTATTATCAATTATTTGTAAATATTCTTGTCTTTCTTCAGCAGTAATATCTGAACGTTTAGCTAAATCAACATAATTTAAAATGCTTGTTAAAGGTGTTCTTAAATCATGAGATACATTTGTTATGAGTTCTGTTTTTAGTCGTTCGCTATTCGATTGTTTTTGATTAGAAAGAATAAATCCTTCTCGTATAATATTGATGTTTTTTGCCATATCTGGGATTAATCCTTGGCCAGAAATGTGGATATCAGATGTAGATTTCCCTTGTGCCATAGAATCTAATGAATCGTTGATGACCTGAATTGTTTTACAACTTCTTTGAATTTTAAGTAAAACAATGAGTGCTAGAACAAAACTTATTGCTCCAACTAGTAGGAATGCAAATCCATCAATAATTGATGTTCCAATTATTATTCCCCAAAGGCCGATAAAGATGGTATACATTAAAACTTTTGTAAAAACTTTACGATAGATAGGGAGATTTCTAATATCATCGATATTAGTGCTGTAAAGACCATTCTCCCATTCCTTTTTTATGATAGATGGATTTTTAAGAAGATAGATTAATCCTTTAAATTGAAGGATAAAAACATAAATTAATAGGAAAATAGATGCAAATTTAGTGATTGTATTTAACCAGTGTGAAAACATATACTGTATATTCCAATAACCAAATACAGTATAATCTTGTAACAATATAATGGTCCAAATAAATAAAATCACTTTTATTTCAATGGGAAGAGTTTTATATTTTGCTTCTATCCACTTTAATTGTTCGGGTAGTTGGATAGATGTCGATTGTATCTTCTTATAGTAATGGTATAAAGGAAGTAATGAAATCATTGTAATTGTAAATCCAATAACGAGGAATATTTTATTGTTAGTGTATTGTTGATAACTTTGGAGAATTGTAGAATCTCCCATAGATGCTTTAGGAAGATATAATGTTCCAGTTAGACCATAGTTATGAGAATTATTGTTTACACGCGCAAAATTATCCTGGTTATTTCCTTTGTAAGGAATTTGAATAGTGTTTAATGTAGGAACACTATCGCTTGGTAGGTTGCTATATGTTGCCCCATTAGTATCGGTTAATTGATAATAAAAAGCGTCTTTTTCCGAATAGTTATAATTTTGATATTCTTGGAGTAACTGTTGATTTTTTTCATACTTAGAAAATTGGATTAATTGTTTTAATTCTTCATCAGAAAGAGAAGTGATTGATATTTGCTCATCTGTATTTTCATTGTATAAATAGTTACTATATTGATTCGAATTTACTTTAGCATCTAGTATCTCTTCTTTTGATACTTCAATACTATCTAATGGGATGCTAACCTGTGGTAATTGAATTTTGATATCATAAAACCAGTGTAAGAAGTCATCGACCTGTGAAGCATATTGACTAGATTCAAAATAATTCAATGGAAATAGGTTATTTATATTTTGGGTCACATAAGTGAAAGATAATAGAAAAATAAAACAGCAGACTAAAAATTTTATCCAATTGTTGTGAAGAGTCTTTTGTTTTATAGAAGAATTTGTTTTTTCAGACATATACTCAGCTCCAATCTATAGTTTTATTATGATACTAAGATACCATCAATATCTTAACAATTAGTTATTTGATTTCTTAAGAATTTCTTAATAAAAAAAACATAGTTCTGAAACTATGTTTTTAAGGTTTAAGTTGAGGGGAACGATTTATTTTAACTTGCTTGTTTACATCCATTTTAACTAATTTCTCATATCCTTTAATAGCTTTTTGAATTTTTAGTATTGCTTGTTAAATGCCTTTTGGGATTCTTTAGATTGAGGTGCATTTAGTAGACCAATATTATAGCTAATAAGGTAGCGTTTTGTCCAGTTTGATGAAGTTGGGATTAATTAAATACGAATGATAACTGATTGAATTTTCTGTTGATGCTACACTAGTTTCTACACGATCATGAGTAGATTCTACGAATGACTTAAGAAAAGAACGTAACCTTTTAACTTAATTCCTTCTCAAAGAAATAGTATATAGGATAAATCTAAGATTCGATTTTATATCCAACACCCCATACTACTTTAAGGTATCTGGGTTCTTTAGGATTAATTTCGATTTTTTCACGTATTTTTCTAATATGAACAGCAACTGTATTTTCTGCATTGTATCCTGGTTCATCCCATACGCGTTCATAAATATCGTTAATTGAGAATACACGTCCTTTATTTCTCATTAATAAGCTAAGAATTTTAAATTCGGTAGGGGTTAATCTTACTTCTATATCATCAACAAATGTTTGTTTAGTTGATAAATTAATACGAAGCCCATTAATTTCGATAGTGTCTTCGTCAGTTGTTTGTTGATTAGATGACTTAGCCCCTAACATTAAATAACGTCGTAATTGGCTTTTAACTCGAGCCACAAGTTCCATCGGATTAAATGGTTTTGTAATGTAGTCATCAGCTCCAAGTGAAAGCCCCATAATTTTATCTGTATCTTCTGATTTTGCAGTTAACATAATAATTGGGACGTTGGAGAATTCACGAATTAGACTAGTGGTAACAATTCCATCCATTTTCGGCATCATAACATCCATTAAAATTAAGTGAATCTCATTGGTCTTCATTAAATCTAGTGCTTCTTCACCGTTAGAGGCCATGATTGTTTCAATTCCTTCACCACGTAAATAAATACGAATAGCTTCGCGAATTTCACGTTCATCATCAACAACTAAGACACGAGAATCTTTCATAATATATTAATCCTCCTTCATCTCATTTTAAGTTATTATACCTTAATTAATTTATTTATGGCAAATTAATCCTAGATACGAGGATAAAAGAGTAAAGTTTTATTGGTCAATAAGGTTCATCTGTTCCCCACCATATTCAATACCACAGGCTTTGCCGATTCCTTGATAAAGGATAATATTGCGTTTGGTATCAAGTAATGTCATTTCAATTTCACCTAAAAGAGTTTCTTCAACAAGAGGAACCATTTCACCGTCTTTAGGACCATAGCATAAAACAAAATCATGCGGGTTAGTTTTAGTTTTTACAACAAGGTGTAAATGTTTCCGAGTCGCACATAAAATAATATCTCTATCGCAAACATTCAACGTAATAGAGCTTTTGTTTATGCTTGTAAAAGAATAAAAATTATTATCAACTGTTACACCTATGATAAAGCCCCTAAATTCCTTTACAAGTGGGAAAGGGATGGTAGCAAGAGAGCATGTAAGAGTAGCGCGTTGATCATTGAAACTGTTACTTTGAATCCAGATCCACGATTTTGGAAAGCTTTTGCCCCAATTTTTTTCGATATAGTATTTTCCATTACTGAAATCGATTAATTTTCCATTCACTTTAAGGTGCCCTTCTTCAATCGTTCCATCTAAAGCACAAACCTGACTGTAACATTCCATAAAAGAAAAGTGATTATAAAAACCCATACTTCCTGGATTAAATCTAGTATCGGGCCATTTTTTTCGAGGACTAAGGAATAGGACTCCCTTAATTTCTTCTTCAGAATTTAGAAGTTGAACATTAATTTTACTAAGGCTGAATTCATTTAATCCAATGTTGATCTTTAAATGACGTGGATTTGAGTAGAATTCATTTGTACTATAACGAAAATATTGATAACTATGATCAATTAAGTTGACGACTTGAATAAAACAATGATGATCGAGTGGATCTTTCCCCCGGGAAATTCCAGGAATAAATGCTAAGGCGTAAGTGGCCGTACTATCCACAATTTTAAAATACCACCCCTCAAAAAAATTAGTGTATTGATTTTGGCCATGATATAAATCAGGATTTATTTTCATTATTACCTCTCCATATAATAATTTGCCATTGCTAAAAAAGAGATTTATATTTTTTTATTATGTGTCAAAAAGTAGATTTTTAAACCATTAAATGAAAAAAGTTGCAAGCCATGAAGGAACAGGATATGATGGGATTAGATAAGATGAAAGGATGATAACATGACTTTAAAATTTGATGAAGTTTTCTCCATTATGAAAAAATCATTTCCACAAGAGGAAATGAGAAATTACGAAGGACAAAAAGCTTTATTAGAGCGTGATGATTATTTTATTAAAACTTACATGCATGAAGATGAAGTTGCTGGTTTTTGTGCTTATTATAAGTTTGATAATTTTATTTATATTGAACATTTAGCATGTAATCCAGAGGTTCGAGGACTAGGAATTGGAACGAAACTAGTTCAACAGGTTATAGCTGAAGATGAAAATCGAGTGGTTATTCTAGAAGTTGAACCGCCTGTTGATGAACTGACAAAAAGACGTGTTAGATTCTATGAAAAATTAGGATTTAAATTAAATCCACATTATCATTTTCAACCATCTTTAAATGAAGGGATGGATGGGTTAGAATTAAAGATTATGTCTTCAAATACTGAATTATCAGAAGAGGCGCAAATTAAATTTAGAAGAGTTTTAAATGAAAAGGTGTATGGGGTAGATAAAGATTTATATATTTAACAATTTATATGAATAATATCCATAAAAATACAAATCTTAAAAGAGACAATTGAGTCTCTTTTTTTTATATCATGAGGTGAGTTAGATGTTAGATTTGATGAAACAATATAATGATAGTATAGAGAAGATGATTAAAATCCTAAGTTTATTAGTAGGAATCTGTTTTGTTTGTATGCTATTTATTTTTGAAATTAGCTTTTCTGATGAGGAATTGAAGTTTTTTTTAATTCTTGGTTGTGTTTCGCTTTTAACAGGGATTGGGTTTATGGTTAGTAAAATTAAAAAAGAAGTTTTTGATTGTATGTTGTTTGTGATGACGGGACTGTTTTTAGGAATGGTTAGTGGAGGTGCATATTCACTGATTTTTATGATGGTTTGTTTGTTTATTACAATTATTTATGGACGTCGTGCTGGATTATTAAGTAGTTTTTTATGTTCAGGTATTCTTTGGTTTTTAGAAACTAATTATTTTGGGAGCATTAGTTTGTTGATGGTGAGTTATTTTGTGGGGGGCTGGCGTGATTATTTTTATCAATCTCGTGATTTTTTAACAGGTGTGCTGAGTGAATCTTGTTTTGATGAGGTGTTAGAAAGTTTTATTTCTAATAATCGGATGTTTTCATTGATTTTTGTTAGGATGGATGATGAGGGTTATCCACAGGTAGAAAAGAAGATAGCACGCATATTAAATAGTCAGTTTACGTTTAGATATGGATTGAATGGATTTATGGTTATTTTGCCGGATGCAGATAAGGGAAAATCGGTGCAATGGCTTGAGGAAAGAATTTATGAAATCAAAGAGGTTGAGTTAAAGAGTGGGATTGTGTACTACCCTGAGGATGGGGTGAATTTAGTTAAGAAGGTTGAGGATATTGTAAATAGTGAGGAATGTTTACATCGGTATGCATGGATGATGAGACATATGAATGGGATAGATAGTGATGTGGTGACGGCGATTAAGATGTTGATGGGATTTTTGCGTGTTTGGGATAGTTATACGTATGGTCATGTGATGCGGGTTGTTGAGTATAGTCAATGTCTTGGACGTGAGCTTGGAATCAGTGATGATGAGGAAAGTCTTTTGGTTTGTGGGGCTTACTTACATGATATTGGGAAGCTTGATATGGATCAGTTTATTTTGAATAAGCGAATGCCACTTGCAGAGAATGAGTGGCTAAGATTGAAGTCTCATGTTGAACAGGGGGTAGAACTGATTCAGTTATTTGAGGAGTTAGCTCCGTTTAAGATGTTTATTAGACATCATCATGAACGTTTTGATGGACGTGGATATCCTTCTCGTTTAGAAGGGGATGAAATTCCATTTTTGGTTCGAATTTTAGCAGTAGCGGATAGTTTTGATGCGATGACTTCAAAGCGATCTTATAATCACCCAATGAGTTATAAGGAGGGAATAACTGAACTTCGTCGATGTAGTGGAGCTCAGTTTGATCCAGTGGTTGTTGAAGCTTTTGCGAATGTGATTGAAAGGGAATATTCTTTTGGGAATTGAAGATATTAAAGATGAGGTGAATACTATGGATAGTAAAGAGTTTCATATTGCGAATTTAAGTGATGATAAGTTACGTGAATTAAAACGTGTTGAGGCGGAGTTGGCTGAAAAATTTGGAGCAGATTTAGTTTTAATTGCATGGCAAAAAAATTAAAGGATTAAACTGTAAAGTTTAATCCTTTTTTTGTGTCATAATTTGAATTTTATTGTTGGAAAAGGTTGATAACTTCAATGGTTGGAAGTATACTTATTAAATCAAAAGTAAATTTTAAATAAGGAAGGTAGAAATTATGAAGAAGAATACTGGAAATCTTGGCTCGTGTAGCTCTAAAAATTTAGGAGGAGTTTTAAAGTTTGTGATTCCTTCGTTACTGGGTGTATTTTTATTTATGACACCTATTTCTATTGGTGGAGAGATTACGATTCCTGTTGCGGTTTTATCGAAGTGGGTTCAATCGACGTTTGCAGATGTATTACCGATGGTTTTATTATTATTAGTTATGATTACAGCGGTTGGAACATTAGTGACCAAGATTTTTTCACCGAAGTTTATTATTAAGAATGATTTTTTAAATACGTTGTTTAATGTAACACCTGTTTGGTTTGTTATTCGTATGTTAGCGGCTGTATTTATTGTGATGGCTCTTTATGAGGTGGGATTTGCACCGATTTATTCAGGAGATACAGGCGGACTTGTTTTATATGATTTATTACCGATTTTATTTTCTGTCTTTTTATTTGCAGGGTTATTCTTGCCGTTATTATTGAATTTTGGATTGTTAGAGTTTATTGGAACGTTATTATCTAAAATCATGCGTCCTGTCTTTAATTTACCGGGGCGTTCTGCGATTGATTGTATTGCTTCCTGGCTTGGAGATGGGACGATTGGTGTTTTATTAACGAGTAAGCAGTATGAGGATGGTTTTTATACAAAGCGTGAGGCAGCTGTTATTGGAACAACATTCTCGTTAGTATCAATTACGTTTAGTTTAGTCGTTATTGATACGGTTGGACTGAGCCGTATGTTTTTACCTTTCTATTTTACGGTAACCGTGGCGAGTTTAGTGGCAGCCATTGTTTTACCCAAATTACCACCTTTATCGAAGAAGCCAGATATATTCTTTGATGGAACTCCAAAAGAAGATGATGAGGTTATTCCAGCGGGATCAAGTAGCTTTTCACATGGTTTAAACCAGGCTATTAAGAAGGCTAAGGGGCAGGATTTAGTTAAGGTTGTTTTTGTGGATGGATTTAAAAATGTTTTAGATATGTGGTTAGCAGTTATTCCAATTGTTATGGCGGTTGGAACGATTGCATTAGTGGTAGCAGAGTACACTCCATTATTTAAAATTTTAGGATTACCATTCTATCCAGTTTTATGGTTATTACAGGTTCCAGAGGCGATGGCAGCATCTCAAACGCTTGTAGCGGGATTTGCTGATATGTTATTACCATCGATTTTAGCTTCAGGGATTGAGAGCGAGATGACTCGATTTGTAGTCGCAGCTGTTTCTGTTTCACAGTTAATTTATTTATCTGAGGTTGGAGCATTGTTGTTAGCATCAAAAATTCCGGTAAGTTTAAAAGAATTATTTATTATTTTCATTCAACGTACGTTGATTACTTTACCTGTTATCGCATTAATTGCACATTTAATTTTTTAATTTAAAGCTCACTTTATGTGAGCTTTTTTTGTATGTATTTTCAGGTAAAATCCAAAACTAATATTGAAAACGATATTTTATGTGGCAGAATTGTATAAAATGATTAGTTAACTAATAGTTAGTTGACTAATCAAATAGGTAGAAGTAATATAGAATTAGATTAAAGCGAGGTGACATGATGGATAGTAATGAAGTAAGAGATTTAGCAAAACTGTTATCTCATGTTATTCGTCTTCAAATGGTGACTGTACATAAGCGAATGGAAGAACAGGGTTTTTGTCGTTCACAGCCAGGAATTATTCATGTTTTAAGTAAACATGATGGAATGACACAAGTAGAGTTAGCAACTAAATTGAATGTAACGCCTGCTACTATTAGTGCGATGCTAAAACGTATGGAGCGAGATCAGATGATTGAGCGACGTCGTAGCCAAGAAGATCAAAGGGTAACACATGTTTATTTAACTGAGCATGGAAAACAACAATCAGATGTGGTTGAGAAAATTTTTGATGAGATGAATCAAAAAGGGTTTGGTAATTTTACTGATGAAGAGTTAAAGCAAGCTAAAAATATTTTCCAAAAGTTAATAGACAATTTGGGTGATATTTCATGTCAAGGGAGGTATAAAGGATGTTAAAATTATTTAAAGGTTTAAAGCCTTATTGGTTAATGGTTGTTGGAGTATTAATTTTAGTATTTATTTCAACTATGACTGACCTTGCATTGCCAGATTTAATGTCTGACATTGTCGATACTGGGATTGTTCAAGGGGATGTTTCGTACATTTTAGGACGCGGAGGAGTAATGCTTGCTGTTGCTCTTTTAGGAACAGTCTGTATTATTTGTAGTAGTTATCTTTCTTCGCGAATTGGGATAGGATTTAGTCGTGATTTAAGAAAGAAAGTATTTGAAAAAGTTGAATCTTTTTCACTGACTGAGGTCAATACTGTCGGAACGGCATCGTTAATTACAAGAACAACAAATGATATCAATCAAGTTCAACAGGTTACCATTATGATGATGCGTATGATGTTAAGTGCTCCGTTAATGATTGTTGGAGCATTGATTATGGCGCTTCGTAAGGATGTTGGGTTATCAACGATTATTTTAGTGGTTATTCCAATTATCGTTGTTGTTATTGGTGTTATTGCCAAGTTTACAATGCCAATGTTTGAAAAAATGCAAAAACGTATTGATAAGTTAAATCTTGTTGTTCGTGAAAATTTAACAGGGATCCGTGTAGTACGCGTATTCAATAAAGTTGATTTTGAACAAAAAAGATTTAATCAAGCAAGTTCAGATTTATCACGTGTTGCAACGACAGCTAATCGTTTAATGGGATCTTTAATGCCATTAATGATGTTAATTTTAAATATATCAATTGTTGCTGTTCTTTGGTTTGGTGGAATTCGTATTAACGAAGGAAGTTTCCAAGTCGGTGATTTAATGGCGTTTATTCAATATTTGACTCAAGTTCTATTTTCAATGTTAATGTTGACGATGATGTTTGTGTTAATCCCACGTGCTCAAGCATCGGCTGTACGTATTAACGAAGTATTAGAGATGGAATCTCCAATTCAAAATCCAGCTAATGGAGCACAACCTTCATTAAAGGGTGTTGTAGAGTTTAAAAATGTTGCGTTTGGATATGAAGGAGCAGAAGAACATGCGATTTCTAACATTTCATTTAAAGCTAATCCAGGTGAAATAACGGCGATTATTGGTGGAACGGGATCAGGTAAGTCAACTTTATTGAATATGATTCCTCGCTTCTATGATGCGGCTGAAGGAGAAGTTTTAGTAGACGGAGTCAATGTTCGAGAGATGAATCAAGCTTTATTACGTTCAAAAATCGGTTATGTTCCACAAAAGGCTATTTTATTTACAGGAACGATTCGAGATAATATTCGATATGGTAAAGAAGATGCGACTGATGAAGAAATTAAGCATGCTTTAGATATTGCCCAAGCAACAGACTTCGTTTCTAAGATGCCAGACGGATTAGAATCACCGATTGCTCAAGGTGGGACAAATGTTTCTGGTGGGCAAAAACAACGTTTATCAATTGCTCGCGCTATTGTTCGTAAGCCAGAAATTTATTTATTCGATGATAGTTTTTCAGCATTAGACTTTAAAACAGATGCACAGTTACGTGCAGCATTAAAGGCAGAGACAAAAGAGGCGACAGTGATTATTGTTGCTCAACGTGTAAGTACTGTTATGGATGCCGATCGTATCTTAGTTATGGATGAAGGACGCATTGCAGGGTGCGGAACACACGAAGAACTTTTAGCAACAAATGAAATTTACCAACAGATTGTTGAATCACAACTTAAACAAGGAGAGGAGGAATAATTATGGCGGGACCTATGGGACGTGGCCCACATGGTGGAGCAACTGAAAAAGCAAAAGATTTTAAAGGAACGTTATCACGTTTAAGTAAGTATTTAAAACCTTATCGTGTAGGTTTAATTGTTGTAATATTAGCAGCCATTACAAGTGTCATTTTCTCTATTGTTTCACCTAAAGTAATGGCGAAGATTACAAATGAATTATTTCGCCCAATTCAGGAGTTAATGACTGGAGTTAAAAATCCAACTCCGATTGATTTCAGTTATATTTGGAAAATTATCTTAATTTTAATTGGATTATATGTTTTAAGTGCGGCCTTTAGTTATTTACAACAGTTTATTATGGCTGGTATTTCACAAAAAGTTGTCTATGACTTACGTGAAGAGATCGATCAAAAGTTAGCTAAACTACCGTTAAAATTCTTTGATTCACATACACATGGAGAATTATTAAGTCGTTTTACAAATGATGTGGACAACATTAGTGCGACATTGCAACAATCAATTACTCAAGTTATTACTTCAGTAACAACGATTATTGGGGTATTAATCATGATGTTATCAATTAGCCCGTTATTAACATTGATTTCGATTATTGTCGTACCTCTATCGGGAATTTTAATGATGCAAGTTGTAAAAAAATCTCAAAAATATTTCATCGGTCAACAACGTACATTAGGTGAATTAAATGGTCACATCGAAGAAATGTATACAGGTCATAATGTTGTTAAAGCATTTGGCCATGAGAAAAAAGCTATTGCAGAGTTTGATGAAGTTAATGATCGTTTATACGAAGTGGGATGGAAAGCTCAATTTTTATCTGGATTAATTATGCCAATCATTAGTTTTATCGGAAACTTAGGATATGTATTAGTGGCTGTAGTTGGTGGAGTTTTAGTTACAAAAGGACGTATCTCTATTGGAGATATTCAAGCTTTCATTCAATATAGCCGTCAGTTTACTCAACCAATGGCACAAGTTGCACAGATTTCAAATATTATTCAGTCAACTGTAGCATCTGCAGAGCGTGTATTTGAATTATTAGATGAAGAAGAGTTAACGGCTGAAACAGCTCAACCAGTAAAACTTGACAATCCTCGTGGTGCTGTTGAATTTAATCATGTTAAATTTGGTTACCGTGAAGATAAAATCTTAATTCAAGATATGAATATTAAAGCTGAACCTGGTCAAATGGTGGCTATTGTAGGTCCAACTGGTGCAGGAAAAACGACATTAGTTAATTTATTATTACGTTTTTATGAAGTGAACGATGGACAAATCTTAATTGATGGTGTCGATATTAACGATATGAAACGTAGTGATTTACGTAAGTTATTTGGAATGGTCCTTCAAGATACTTGGCTATTTAATGGAACCATTCGTGATAATATTGCTTATGGAAAAGAAAATGCAACAGATGAAGAAGTTATTGCGGCAGCTAAAGCGGCACATGCTGATCACTTTATTCGTGTTTTACCAGATGGTTATGACACAATCTTAAATGAGGAAGTATCAAATATTTCTCAAGGTCAGAAACAGTTATTAACTATTGCTCGTGCTTTATTATCAGATCCTGAGATTATGATTTTAGATGAGGCTACAAGTAGCGTTGATACTCGTACTGAGTTACAAATTCAAAATGCGATGAAAACTTTAATGAAGGGTCGCACAAGCTTTGTGATTGCTCATCGTTTATCCACTATTCGTGAAGCAGATATCATCTTAGTTATGAAAGATGGCGATGTTATTGAACAAGGAAATCATGATACATTAATGGCTGCAAATGGTTTCTATGCTGACCTTTATAATAGTCAGTTTAGCAACGACGAAGAATAATCAAAAAGGTAAGTAATCTAAGTTGATTACTTACCTTTTTTAGAGTTATTTTGTCGGAAAAATAGGAATGATATATGCTCTTTTTAGGAAAAATTGCGATATAATAGGAAATGAGTAGCATATCTTATGACCTTATCTTTAAGGAGGGGGACCCATTGATTTTTGATACGCATACCGATATTTTATATAACATAGTTGCAAAACGATTAAAAGGTAAAAGAGGTATTGTTGAAGATTACCATATTCCAGAACAGTTAGAAGGTAACATAACAGGGGGAATTTGGACGTATTTTACAGATGTTGAGCATTTATTATGCGATGATTTTGATAAAGCAATTGGATATATACTAGAGGAAGTTGAACAATCACCAGATGTTCAGATTGTTAAATCACAGGATGATTGGGCTGATCATAAGGTAAATGTAATTCTTGGGCTTGAAAGTTTAGCACCTATTCAGGACTTAAATCATTTAAAAAAGATATATGATTTAGGATTTAGACATGCCATGTTAACTTGGAATGAAGTTAATCATTTTGGTTGTGGAGCTTTTGCGGATAGTGATACTGGTTTAACAGATTTAGGATGTCAGGCAGTAAAGTTAATGAATGAGCTTGGGATGGTTGTCGATGTTTCTCATGCCAGTATTAAAACGATGACTGATATTTTAGATGTCACAACTGAGCCTGTTATTGCTTCCCATTCGAATTGCTATGCTTTAAGAGGGCATCGACGTAATTTAACGGATGGCCAAATTAGAGGGATTGCAGAAACCGGTGGTGTGATTGGGGTTACAGCTGTGCCTGATTTTGTGCATTCAGATGAGTATACAATTAAAGCAATGGTTGATCATATTGATTATATTAAGAAGTTAGTTGGCAGTAAGTATATTGCGTTAGGTTTTGACTTTATGAACTATTTATCAGAAGATGGCGTGAATGCCAACTTATCAGACTGTGGTAGTGCAAAAGAGGCACAACTTATTATTGATGAGTTGATGAGTCGAGGTTATAGTAGTATGGAGATTGACGATATTACGCATGTAAATGCTAAGAAAGTCATTAATCGTATTTTGAAACAATAAGGAAAGGCTAGTCGTTTATTTACGACTAGCCTTTTTAATTAGTTTTTTTGAAAGTGGGATGATAGCACCTAAGCAGGCTACACCGATAATCACGCATTTAAAAGCTTTAAAGAGTGGATGTTCATCAAAGTAAAGTTGATAGATGTTCATTTCATTTTCTTCGCCTACAAAGGTGAATTGTAGCTTTTGGACGAGATTTTGGGATGGGATGTTTTCATAGTGACATTTTGCAATAATGGATTTGACTTCTCGATGAGTCATAGCCCAATCAATTAGGGCATTAATAGCTTCTGTTGCGTATCCTTTGCGGCGTTTAGCTTCGATTATTTCATATCCAATTTCGATTTCACCCTCTTGATTTGGATTTCCCTTGTATCCACCATCACCAATGACTTGGTTTGTTTCTTTTTCAATAAAAATCCAAGATGTAAATCCGATTTTTGGTGGCATGAAAAGGTAGAGTTCATCTTTCATCCACGTTAAGAGTGTGCGATTATCTTCTGTTAGCCACTTCGCTGTTGAAAATTCTGTTATTTCATTATTTAGTATTTGCCCGATGAGTGTGTCCGTTAGTGGGTATAAAATGAGATGTTCTGTTTCGAGTTTCATGTTAAACTATGCTCCTTCGATTTTTACTTAATTCTATGATAGCATGAAATGGGTGTTATTGATGATTGTCTTTTTTGATTGTGATGAAATAATTGTTTCCATTATTGCATCCAAAAGAACTTTTTGTGATTTTAGGAATAATGAGTGTTCCTACGAGTATTCCTAAAATAAAGTAATGAGTTTTAACTGGAATTTTTTCTTTTCGTTTCATGTGTTAGTCTCCTTTTCTATGTGTTATACAAAATGTATGACCCAAAGGTTAAGAGTATGAAAAAAAGAGCCTGTGGCTCTTTTTTTAGTAACGGTTAAATTTAAATAGTTCAAATTCTTTTGGATTTTTACCTGTATAGTCTTGTGAGATTAATTTAGCCCCAATTAATGAATAAAGGATTCCATTTGATCCAAATCCTAAGTTAAAGTAGGCTCCAGGGTAATCAGGGTGTTTACCGATGAATGGAAGTCCGTCTTTTGTGTCAATAAAGATTCCGTGACACCAAGAATCTGTTTTGATATTTTCAATTTGTGGGAACATACGACGAACTCGGCGTAGTAGTTGGTGATATTGTTGTAATGCTTCAGGATCACGATCCCCCATTGTGGCGATTTCATCTTTTTCGTTTTTGATTTCAAGATCTTCTCCACCGATAATAATACAGTTATCCATTGTTGGACGAAGATATGTGTATGGTTTTTCATCATTTCGAATTAGACATTCTTCTCTCCATCCATTTAGTGCTGATACCGGTTTTGATACGATTGAGAATGTACGACTAAGTGTATAGAATGGATCTTCTTTTTTAAACCACGTTAAGGCATCGTAACCTGTACAAATTGCTACTTTGTTTGCTGTAATGGTAAAATCATTTTCTGTTGTTAGGATGACTTCACGTGATGATAAATTGTAGTCAACGACTGTTGTTTGTTCAAAGACTTGAAGACCTTTTTTTACATTATAGTCGATGAGATCACGTGTGAATTTTACAGGGTCCATGATAGCACCACCATAATGTGAGAAAATTCCAGCTTCAAAATTAAAGCTAAAATCCTCTTTATTATTTTCAGGAGTGAAAAGTTCGCAATGAATTCCGATTGCTTGACGAGATTTACATTCTTTTTCCATGTAATCTAATTTAGTCGGATTTTCAGTATAATAGAAGCATGGTTTGAATGAGAAGTCACATGCACTGTTAATTTCTTTAACGATTTGACTGATTTCCATTACAGCTTGGTATCCAAATAAAAAGGCCTGTTGTGCCTGTGTTTCACCAATTAATGAAGAAAGTCCTGTTAAATCGTTATCGATTTCGTATTGTAAAAGAGCTGGTTCTGCGCTTGTCGCATTCATTGCGATTGTATTTTTTTCAATTAAAGCGCAACTGATGTTTTGTTTCATTAGATAATGTGCCGTTAGTGCACCTGTTATCCCACCGCCAACGATGACAACATCCGTTTTTAAATCATGTGTTAATCTAGGATAAGGGACTGTTTCTTCGTTTTTTCGTGTCCAGATTGGACTATCACCTATAATTCTCATAAAAATCACCTCAAAAAAAAAACTAAAATTAGTTTGAGTTAAAAGTATATAAAATATTTGCACAAATTACAAATAGTATAAGCAAGAATTGGGAAGATGGAAAAAAATACTTGATAAAATTGCTCATTTTGGAAGCTTTTGAAGTGGATTTGAAGAAAAAATAGGCTTTTTTTATAATTGATACGACGTTTATAGGTTAATTTAATTTTTTGGTGATATAATATTAAGTTGAGAAAGTAGATTGGGAGTTTTAGGAGTGATGCTATGAAGTCGGGTTGGATGAAGGGGACTGTGATTCTGACTGGAACGGCCTTTTTTGTGAAGCTTTTGAGTTTGCTTTATAAGGTGCCTTATCAGAATCTAGCTGGAGATGAAGGTTTATATGTGTTCCAACAGGTTTACCCCTTGATTGGTATTTATACAACGTTGAATGGGATTGTTTTACCGACGATTATTTCAGAGTTGTTGTTAACGTATGGATACAGTGAGGATATTAAGCGATACATCAGAAATTCGTTATGGTTTTTTGGATTAGTATCGTTTGGATGTTTATATTTAGGAAGTAATGTAATTGCATATTTAATGGGAGACTTACAACTGAGTCTTTTAATTAAAGTGGTAGGATTGGCCTTTTTATTAGTTCCGACTTTATCATATTTACGAGGTGTTTCTCAAACAAGGGCAGAGACCATTCATGAAGTTGGATACTCGACAACGATTGAGCAATTAATTCGTGTAATGGCCATTGTGTTCGCCTTGTTTATGTTACAAGGACAGAGCGTGTATCGATTAGCTTATTTTGCTTATTTAGGTGGATTAGCCGGACCTTTAATGGCGATTGCTTATTTATGTTTGAAGAAGCCAAAGGATCAACCGCAACAGTTTTTAAAGTTAACTCATCGTCCGCATTTCTTTAAGAAAAGTGTGTTTTTGTTTTTAAGTGCCGGAATTTTAATTATTTTTCAATTGATAGATAGCTTCTTTGTATTTAACTCACTTGTGGATAGTGGAGTTCCAGCTCTTGAAGCAATGAAATTAAAGGGAAGTTTTGATCGTGGATTACCAATTGTTCAAACAGCAACAGTCTTTACGAGTGCGATTGTCTCTTCAACGATTCCTCAGATGGCCGGTCTGACAGATATAAAAAAACGTAAGAAGGTATTTAATTTTGCGTTATTCTTAGTTCTGTTATTATCGATTCCTGCCTGTGTGGGATTATTTAGTGTGGTAGATGAATTGAATATTGCTTTGTTTAAAGATAATAGTGGAGTAGAGGCGCTAAAGATTTTAACGATTCAAATTTTGTTCTATCCGTTTATTTTCTTAAGTACGGCTGTAATGCAACAGGAGGGGCAGTATTCGAGGTTAGTGATGTCAGTATTAGCGGGTATCCTAGTTAAGATTGGATTGACCGCCCCATTAACGATGGAGATGGGGATTAGCGGAGCTGCTATTTCTTCTGTAGCGGCACTTGGAATTATGGCAGTCATTAATTTATTCCAATTTAAGAAGATGATTTATCGCCAATCTATTTTAACGTTGATTAAGGTTTTGTTTTCAACGCTTGGACTTTGGATGACGCTGGATTATTTAGGACCACAGATTCCGACGATTTTATCGGGAATGGATGATGTGCGAATGTATAATGTGATTTCATTAGCGATCCAAGTGATGGCTGGTGTAACTGTTTATGGATTGATAATGGGAATTTTCTTGATGACGACTAAGGTAGCGGGAAAAGGTGCGAAACGACGTAAAAAGAAAGCGAAAAATGTAAAGAGTATAGCAAAAGTATAAAGATAGATGAAATAGCTTACTCTAATGATGAATGATTATTTCAACAATTATATATAGGTCTAGATAAAATTTTTACAGTTGAAAAACTTTTAATTGGACTATAGGATATAGGGTCTAAGGACTGAGATTGAATAAAAAAATTAAAAAATATTTCTGTTTATAATAGAAAGGGGCAGCATGAATGATTTACATTGTAGGACTTGGAGCAGGAGATGAGTCTCAATTAACGCTAGGCGTTGTGGCAAAATTAAAGTCTGGATTACCTTTATTTTTAAGAACGAAAGAACATCCAATGATTAATTTTTTAGAGGAAAATGGAATTGAGTATCGCGCATTTGATGATATTTATATTAAGCATGATACATTTGAAGCTGTTTATGAAGAGATTATTGAAATAGTAAAAGAGGAAGCTAAAAAAGGTGACATTATTTATGCAACTCCTGGTCATCCATGTGTGGCTGAATATGCAGTAAAACGATTATTAGCTGAAGCTGAAGCTGTTGTTTTAGGTGGGCAAAGCTTCCTAGATCCAATGTTTGCGGCATTAGCAATCGATCCGATTGAAGGGTTACAAGTGATGGACGCCTTAGATTTTGACTATGAAGCAATAGCTCCTAAACAACACCTAATTGTTCCACAAGTATTTGATCAAATTACAGCTTCAAACTTAAAAATAGATTTAATGGAAGTTTACGACGATGAATATGAAGTATGCATTGTTCGTGCAGCAGGAAGCAACATCGCAGAACTAAAATGGGTAAAATTATACGAACTCGATCACAACTTCAAACTCGACAACCTAACAACAATCTATGTACCACCTCTAAAAGGCTAAGACTTTATAGAGCATTTGGTTGTCGAAGCTGGATTGAATAAAAAGCTGAGATGCGGGCTTAAATCACAGTAAAAGCCAAAAATTATGTAGGATAATCGTTAACTAGGTAGTAATAAATTTTAAAGGTGACACAAAAGATAAAGTAACGAAAGGAGAATAGATATGCGTTTAGATAAGTATTTAAAAGTTTCACGCTTAGTGAAACGCCGTACGCTAGCTAAGGAAGTAGCGGATAAAGGGCGTATTGAAATTAATGGAAAAGTGGCCAAATCAAGTACAGATGTTAAACTTGGTGATGAATTAACACTTTATTATGGAAACAAGATTTTAAAAGTACGTGTAACTGATATTAAGGATTCAACTAAGAAGCAAGATGCAGCTTACATGTATGAAATCATCTCTGAAGAACGCATTGAACGTCCATCATTAGATGAAGTAACAGGAATCGAAATATTTGAATGATAAGAGTAAAAGGCTGAGAGAGACGGTTAACTGCGAACAAAAGTTGACATTCACCGAAGTGCTATGTGTTGAGCACAAGAGTGAATACAACTTTATGGAGGAGTTGTCTCTTGGAGCTAGATTGAGTAAAAAGCTGAAAACACCGATTAATCCTACGTAAAAGTCGTATCGAATGCTATTGACTCGCTTTATGAGTCAATAGGCATTTGAAGACTTTATAGGAGGATTGGTGTTTGAAGCTGGATTGCGAGTAACCCTAATTAACCTCTTCTACTCCATACAAAATAGGTAGAAGGGGTTTAATTAGGATAAATGGTCTTATAATCTCAAAAATTCGATTAGACCGTCTAAAAGGCTGAAAACCCCTTTTAACTTATAAAACGTGAAGCTAGTTAATTAAAATAGGCTATCTCCTAATTTGGAGGTAGCCTATTTTTTTGAAATCTCGACAGGTATTTTCTAAGGATTAAGAATTATGGTTGATTAAGTTTTTTTTCATCGGATTTTTGCATTTGAATTGAGTTAGGATTCGCTATTATTTTACGATTTTTTTTTATTATGTTACGGATTTTTTTGAAGATGTCGGATATCATCGGACGGTTATGATATTTTTTAATATGTAATTTGGAATATTGCCTTTATAATTTAGTCAAAAGGGAGGCATATGTTATGAAGAAGTTTTTAATGATGGTGATGATGTGTTTATTAGTAATGGTAACGGGATGTAGTTCAAATCCAAAGACTAATGAAATAGTAAATGAAGAACCAGAAGTTTTAGAGGAAGTAGAAAAAGAGGAACATCCAGTTGAAGAGGTAGCGGATGATATAGAAGAGGTTTCAATTAATATATTAGTACCAAGTGGTTCGACTGCTATGGCGATGGCTCATTTAGCAAGTGAGTTACCAGAACTTGATGAAGGAGTTAAATGTATTGTAGAGCCGTATGTTCAAGGTAGTGATCCGTTATTAGCGGCTTTTACTTCTGAGACAGCTAATGTGATTGTAGCGCCGACTAATTTAGGAGCAACGTTGTATCAGAAGGGGGTTCCTTATCAATTAGCAGCAACGATTGTTTGGGGGAATTTGTATTTAATCAGTAGTGAACCTATGACAATCGAGGAGTTGTCTGGTAAAACCATTACGGCGTTTGGTCAGGGAAGTACTCCTGATATTGTCTTACAAACGGTTCTTAAGGAAAAAGGATTGTTAGATTCAGTTGAGATTGAGTATTTGAATAGTGTGACTGATGTTCAGTCGATGTTTGCTGCGGGGGAAATTGAGATAGCGGTTATTGCGGAACCTTCTTTATCGGTTTTGAAGACGAAGGTTGAGAATGCTAATTTGGTAGCTGATTTTCAAGAAGAGTGGAGAACTCTTTATGATGTGACGTCTTATCCACAGGCGAGCCTTTTTGTTCACAGTGATTTAATTGAAAATAATCCAGGAGTTGTGGAGTCACTATTAGCACAGGTAGCGGCAAGCGTTAATTTTGCAAATGAGTCTCCGAATGAAATGGCGATTGAGGCTAATGCAACAGGGCTTGAAACGCCTGAAGCTATTATTGCCGCCTCTGTTCCTAATTCACATTTAATTTTTAAAACGGCTAAAGAGGCGCAGGATGAGATTAATTTATATTTAGAAAAACTTTATGAGTTTGATTCGAAAACGATAGGTGGAGCATTACCGGATGATGATTTTTATTATTTAGATAATGATAAATAATTTTTGGAATAAATGAGGTAGATTTGAACATATTATAAACGGTGATAACTTGAAATTCGGTTTGGTAGCCGACTTGTTTTGTAGGGGAAAGACCACCTACCAAGTTATTGTCACTTAGCACTTGAATATGCATTTCAATCTGTTGTTTAACTTAACGTTCATCAGTTATTGGTGATTTTTGTGAATTCAGTTTGAGAGCATTATTCGAGTGCTTTTTTTATTATTAGATGCACTGGGGGGGAGTACATGAAAATATATACTGTTATTTCGATGTTTATTGTTTTAGTCGTTTATGAATATTTTTCATTTTCGGTTGGAAAGCCATTAATTCTCCCATCTGGTGAATCTATTTTAATGGAGATTTTTACGATTATAAGAGGCACAACATTTATTGAAATTATTTCAGTCACAGTTGTTAGGACGCTTGTAACTTTTGTGTGTATTTTAGTTTTATCTTTAGTTGTTGGCATCTTAGCGGGTTATTATAAAGTAGTTGCGGCGTTGTTAAATCCGGCGATGATATTGCTCCGGACGATTCCGACGGTTTCATTAATTTTAATTCTCTTAATTTGGTTTGGTCGTGATTTAGGACCGACGATTATTGTGGGATTAGTTATTTTTCCTATTATTTATGAGTTGGTAGTCGGATCAATTAAAAAGGTAGATAGTGATTTGAAAGATGTGTGTCTATTATTTGGATGCACAATATTTGAAAAGTTTTTTGCGCTTTATTATCCTAATTTAATTTATGCTTTAAGTAGTGGTGTACAGGCAACGCTCGGTCTTGCTTTTAAGGTGATGGTAATGGCAGAAGTTATGGCTCAAAGTCGGATTGGAATTGGACAGGCACTTAATTATGAGAAGACGTATTTAAATATGGCTGGAGTTTTTGGATGGACGATTATTTTAATTTTGATTGTGATGATATTTGATTTTTTAATTAGTATGATAATGAAGTTTTTATTAAGAAAGTTAGAGTAAATTAACAAAAAACTATTTTAATTGATAAAAAGTGATTTTAATTTCAAAGAAATCTGTCATTTTGTTAGAACAACGAGTGAGATTAAGCATAAAATAAAAGGTAGAAACAATGACTTCTTTTCCTTTAGTTATATTTGTTGTTAATATTACATAACTTTTATTGATAACAGATAATGGAGGGAAAAGAGACTATGAACATTTATGAGAAAGAATCGTACATGAAACAGAAGCCAAGCACTTTACTTGGTCACCACCAGGTTATGATGAAAGAACGTAAATTGATGGATGTGACAGGTATAACCAAGTTATTAAGTTTTGATAGTGAGTTGTTTACTATTGATACAACAATGGGGATTTTAACTGTTAGGGGAATGGATTTAGAATTGAAAAATCTTGATCTTGAAAAAGGAGAGCTATCGATTATTGGGTATATCACTGGATATGAATACGATGATTTTCAAACAGTGGGGGAAGACTCAAAAGGAATCTTTAGCAAATTATTTAGATGAGTCTAAATACACAATTCGCCTTAATGATTCATGCTATTTTGTACGGAATTTTTATTGGAATAACGTTTGATTGTGTGACGATTGTTAAGAATCAATTGTTTAACAAAATCGTCCAAATAGCATGGATTATTCTATATTGGACTATCCAAATCCCCCTCACATTCATATATATTTATAATGTTAATGAAGGTATTTTTCACCTGTACATATTACTTTTCTTAGCTTTGGGTGTTATTCTATATTATAAGTTTATGAGACAAAATCTGCATCATGACCTCGAAATGTTGGGAGAAAGCCTGTTTATTGTAGCAAAGTTCATTAAAAAATTGGTTATTATCCTAGTTATTTCACCCATTATGTTTATTTACAAGCTTGTTTCTGATATAATAATTGTGTTTCTTAGAATTTTAAAGCTTATATTTTACACTCCTTTTGCTAAGTTAGGAATTTGGTTTACGAAGAAAAAGAAGGTGAGACGACGTGGCAAGAAAACTAACACTAATAACGAAACAGAATCGAAAAATTAGAAGAAAACAATTTTTTAAACGCTTTTTAACACTGACTGTTTTGGTTGGAATTATGGTCACTACTGGTTATTTTATGTATACAGAGCGTCTTACTAAACTTTCCGAAGCTAAAGCACTACTTGCTGAGTATGAAGAACAATATTCAGAGTTATCTGAAAAAGAGGAATATTATCGCGATGAAATAAGCAAACTTGAGAATGAAGACTATATTGCTCAACTTGCCCGCGAGAAGTATTTTAAATCCGAGGAAGGTGAAATAATCTTTAAGCTTCCAGAAGATTCACAGGAATCAAACGAAAATTAATTAATATAAATATTATGAGGAGGACTGTCGATTTTTATGTCAATCACAGCTGGTCAAAAGTTAAACGGTAAAATCACGAGTGTTAAGAAGTTCGGTGCATTTGTGGAATTAGAAAATGGTAAATCAGGACTTGTTCACATCAGTGAATTATCTGAAAAATTCGTAGAAAAAGTTGAAGATGTTGTTAGCGTTGGTCAAGAAGTAACTGTACGCGTTAAAGAGGTAACACCAGAAGGGAAAATTAACCTTTCAATGAAACCTGCACGTCCAGAAAGACCTGCACGTCCAGCTTTAGACTTAGACAAGGCAATCACTAATTTCTTAAAAGATAGCGATGAGAAACAAACTAGTCTTAAAAAGAATTTAAAAACTCAACGTCGTCGCTCTAACTAATTAAGACGATCTTAGTTTAAAATATATATTTAAACTCCACTTCAAATCGAAGGGGAGTTTTTTTATGCCTAATTAAAAGGAGATGGATATCCATCTCCTTTTAATTAGTATTCTTTTTTAGTGACAATTTTAACTGATGTCATATATGATACGTAGCTTCCAGCAATCAGAATAAGGGTGGCTATTATACAGATGACTGGTAATAGAGCATTCAATTGTTCTTCTGATGGGAAAGGAATGCCTGTTAAAGCTAAGACTTTACTAATAATAAGGATTAAAACGGTTGGAATCGCAAAGATAGCTAAAAGCATGATGCGGCTACGTTCTACTCCATATTTAAAAATAAGAGGAAGTAGGATAAGAATCATGAGAATCATAATTCCTGTGCTTCCAATTATTGAGGCGACCAGATCCCCAAGTATAAAGCTCCCTTTAAAGAGGCTAAGTAGAGAAGTTAAAATAAATGAGAAAACTCCCCCAAAAATAATAAAAGAAATTCCTAAAATATATTTACTTAAAACAAGTTGCTTTTTGGTAATAGGTAACGATAGAGCGTACATATTCCATTTAGAGTAATCATCGTATGAGAATGTTGTAAGGATTTGCATTGCAAATAAAATGGTAATCATGCCAGAAAGAAATGTTGGATTTAAAGTTGAAAATAAGAGTGTGTAGAATAGACACATGATAATGATTGTTTTTAAATTTTTACGCAAATTTAATAAGTCTTTTAAGATAAGTCCTTTCATTATTTCATTCCCCCGATATAAATAAGCATTAAATCTTCGATACTTGGCTGATCCATAATTAGATTTCGGTATTTAATCTCCATTTTTTGTTTATCTTTAACGAGTATTTCATAAATTTGCCCAGTTTTTTTGCTGTGGATAATATCTATTGGATCAATTTGTGTTAGTTCTTGCTCACGACATTTAATAATGACATAGTCATTTAATAATGCATCTTTTGATTCGGAAAAAATGATATTTCCTTCATGGATAAACGTAATATAGTCTGCTATTTTTTCAAGATCAGAGGTGATGTGGCTTGAAATTAAGATTGAATGTTCTTCATCTTGAATAAAATCTAAGAAGATATCTAAAATTTCATTACGTACAATCGGATCAAGGCCGCTTGTCGGTTCATCTAAAATTAATAGTTTGGGATGATGAGCTAGTGCGGTGGCGAGAGATAATTTCATCTTCATTCCACGAGAGAATTCTTTAATGATCTGATTTTCAGGAAGTTTAAATTGCTTCAAATACTGATTAAATAGGGGAGTGTCCCAATTTTGATAAATATTTTTCATCATTGTATTAATATCTTTAGCTTTTAATTGATCAGGAAAATGACTTTCATCAAAGACGATTCCGATTCGTTGCTTAATTTCTAGTTCATATTTTGAATGATCTAGTCCAAATACTTCGATTGAACCACTATCTTTATTAATAAGATTTAAGATTGATTTAATGGTGGTACTTTTCCCAGCTCCATTTTCTCCAATTAAACCAACGATGTAACCTTTAGGTACAACTAAATTAATATTATTGATTGAAAAATTGGGATAGTTTTTAGTTAATCCTTTCACGTTAATGGCGTGTTCCATTTTTATACCTCCTCATGGTATAGAACATTTAAGATTTCAGTTAATTCTTCGTAAGAGATACCACAGCTTTTTGAAAGTGAGACAGCCTTTGTTAAATAATCTTCGATTTGTCTTTGTTGTTCTTCTTTAAGTAGATGGGAGTTGTGAGTCGCAACAAAACTCCCTTTTCCTACAACCGTTTCAATGAAGCCATCGCGTTCTAAATCTTCATAGGCTCTTTTTGTTGTAATGACACTGATGTGTAGAGTTTTAGCTAAGGCTCTCATTGAGGGAAGGGCATCGCCTTCTTGTAAAGCCCCGGTCATGATTAGATTTTTAATCTGAGATGTTATTTGTTCATAAATTGGTTTCTTACTTGAGTTGCTTATAATGATTTCCATTGCATCACCTTTGTTATATTGTATATACAGTATATATACAATATATTATTGCTACAATAAAAAGTCAATAGGATTTAAAAATTTGTTTACATTGGTAATAGTGGGTGTTATAATCCAGATTTGTTGCATTTAAGGAGAAAAAAATTCAATAAATAATGAGGAGAAGAAGATGAATACGTTAGAGATTGATAAAAGAAGTTCATTGTTTAAATTAACATGGCCTATATTTATCGAGTTAGTGTTACAGATGTTGGTTGGAAATGTGGATCAGTTTATGATGAGCCAGTATTCTGAGAACTCTGTTGCAGCAATTGGAAATGTTAATACGATTATGAATTTTGTGACGATTACGTTTAGTATTGTAACAATGGCTATTACGATTATGGTTACACAATATTTAGGGTCAAGGAATAAAGAAAAGGTATCTGAAATTTATACGGTTGGAATTTTTACGAATTTAATTTTTAGTTTGATTATTAGTGCAGGATTATTTTTAGGCAGTGACGCGATGTTTAATGCTTTAAAGATGCCAACTGAATTAATGGCTGATGCTAAAGTGTATTTAAATATTGTTGGAGGACTGATTTTCTTACAAGCTTTATTTATGAGTTTCTCTGCAATTTTTAGAAGTAATGGTTTAATGAAGCAGGGAATGTATGTTTCAATTATTGTGAATGTATTAAATATTGTTGGAAATGCTCTGTTACTTCCTTCAATGGGAATAGCCGGAATTGCAGTTTCGAGTGTATTTAGTCGCTTTATTGGAGTTATTTTAGTGTATCGTGTATTTGTTAAAAGTGTTTCGGGGGATTTACATATTAAATATTTAAGGCCATTTCCCCGTGAGACGTTTAAACAGTTAATTCGAATTGGGTTGCCTGCTGGTGGAGAAAGTGTGGCGTATAATGTTTCACAAATGATTATTTTAACGTGTGTGAATATGTTAGGAACAATCGTTATTACGGCGCGTGTTTATGCAAATATGATTGCGTGGTTTTCATTTTTATATTCATCGGCTGTTGCACAAGCGAATCAGATTATTGTCGGGCATTTAGTCGGAGCAAAGGAAGAGGACGCGGCATATCAACGTGGGCTTAAGACATTATGGCCGGCAATGGCAGTTACACTCGGGGTATCAATTACGGTTTATATGTTTAGTGATGTGATTTTTGGGATTTTTACGAGTAATCAAGAAATTTTAAGTTTATTAAAGACTATCACGTTCATCGAAATATTTTTAGAATTAGGACGAGCTGTGAATTTAGTTTTGGTTCGTTCAATGCAAGCAGCGGGAGATACGCAGTATCCGGTCTATGTCGGGATTTTATCGATGTGGGGTATTGCGACGCTTTTATCATACGTATTCGGTATTGTATTAGGATGGGGACTTCCTGGTATCTGGATAGCGATGGCTCTTGATGAATGTGTCCGTGCAATTATTTTCCTAGTTCGTTTCAAACGTGGTGGATGGCGAGGAAAAGCTGTTATTTATTAATATTAGAAAGGTCACTTTATCGTAGATAGAGGGACCTTTTTATTTGGACAAAATTTAACATTTAATATCAAAATTTAAAAATGAGCATTTATTATATGCAAGTTTGAGATTTTTTATTCTACTTTCTACTTAACGTTACAAAGGTTTTAACATCAATTACTGCCGAGTGCTGTAAAACAAAGTCAAAAGGCTGAATAATTTTTAAACTCTCTGACGAAGAGGTGCTAATTCTGTCTTTCAAAAGACTAAAACACTCCAACAAAGTGACAAAATATCAACTTGCAGGGTGGTAATATAGGCTTACGAATTGAGCCCGGGGGGACAATTGGTTATTCTGTAGGAGGAGAGATGTTATGGAACTTGTATCGAAAATGAAAAAGACATTTTCGCCAAGACCAAAACGCGAGGCTAAAGAGAAGTTGAATATTTATACAATTAGCCAGCTATTCAATCAATTGGTTAACTTTCAACAGTTAATTAAATCGATGTATGAATTCATTGGTCATGGTCAGTTGATTAAAGTTGATGTCATCATGGATTGTATCCGTATGGTGATTGATCAAATGATGCAATCAATCATGTATGATCGTCATGATTTTGAACTTCAACTTAATCGTATTAAGGAGGAGCTTGATAAGCTTCATGTGCGGTGTGCAGATATTAAGATTAAGAGTTTATATCCTAGACTCATCAAGATGGATTTAGTTATTAATTCACCCCCGAAAGAGTTGACGCTGTTGTCCATTCAAACGATACTAGAGAGTATAATGAATGAGCCACTTCGGTTAATTGTTGAGAAAACAAAAGGTAAACAAACAAAAATTAAAGTTTATTCATCGAACTTATTTAAAATTGATCACGCTGTCTCCTATGTTGGAAAAGATGGAAATAAAATTTCAGGTGATAGCTATATGTATGAGAATTTCAGTAATGGTCAAACCTTTATTGCAATAAGTGATGGAATGGGAAATGGAGAAGCTGCCCATAAAGAGAGCTCAGAAGCTCTTAAAATTTTAAAATGTTTGTTAAGTTTTAATATCCCTGTTAAAACAGCCATCCAAACCTTACAACAATTACGACAACATTCCAATACAGAGGAACGATTCTTTTCGTTAGATATTTGTATGATTGACCGAGAAAGACAAAGAGCCATGTTTTATAAAAACGGCGCAACCCCAACATTCTTAGTGCGTGATCATCAAATAGAACTAATCAATTTAGCTCAACTACCCGTTGGAGTTATGGTAGATCAAGTAGTCGACCATGTAACGTTAAATTTAGAAGATAATGATATTTTAATCATGTGCAGTGATGGAATCATTGAACAGTATGGAAATATCGAACAATTAAAACAGACAATTTTATATCAAGTTGACAAAACGCCAAAAGTATTGGCTAAGAGTTTGTTACAACTAACCGTTAATAAAAATAAAGGAAAAATAAAAGACGATATGATGGTATTAGTCGTTCAATATCGTAGACAATCGATAGTTCAAGCGCAATATGCATCATAAAACTTTAGCAAGATAGATAACAGGAAGATAGATGAGATTTCTTTATGGCTGGCAACATAAAAGAAGCTCGTCTATCATCTAAACTAATTAATTTTATCTGTTTTCAGTGAAATGTTGAGTGTTAATACATGTATCCAATGGCAATGAGGTATTTAAATTTGTGTGAGGCAAGTCATTAGCCTTAAAAAATGACAATAGGTGTGTAAAAAATCCAGAAAAAAGTGTGTGTGTAAATCAAAGTGTGCGAGGCAAGTTGCTGGCCTAAAGCAGTGACAATAAGTGTGTGTAAAATCCAG
>NZ_AEXQ01000092.1:0-14589 GCF_000191865.1 Turicibacter sp. HGF1 | reverse complement strand
CTTAGTTTTTTTATTAATGAAATATAAAACCTTATCAAGAGAAGTGGAGGGACAGGCCCTATGAAGCTTCAGCAACCGGTACAATTGTACACGGTGCTAAATCCGACAGATTGATTCTGGGAGATGAGGGGATTGTTTATTAGAGTACTCTAATGAGACGGACCCCAGCTTTTGATAAGGGGTCCGTTTTTTTATTTCAACTGACAAGGAGGGAGATAGAAGATGATTGAGTTAAGACAGGTAAGTAAGAACTTTGAAAGTCAAGGGCAAGTGGTTAAAGCTTTACAAAATATAAATTTAAGGGTGAATAGAGGTGAAATCTTTGGAATCATTGGGTATAGTGGAGCAGGAAAAAGTACGTTAATCCGATGCTTGAATTATTTAGAAATTCCAACAGAGGGAGAGGTGTTGATTAATAATTTGGTTCTGGGGCAATTGAATGCGAAGCAATTAAGAGAGGCTAGACGAAAAATCGGAATGATTTTTCAACATTTTAATCTCATGAAATCACGTAATGTTTATGAAAATATTGCTTATCCGCTAAAAGGTCAAGGATTGAATCGTGATGAAATAAAGGAGAAGGTTGATCGTTTATTAAAGCTTGTTGGATTAGAGGAAAAGGTTAATGTCTACCCTAATCAGTTGAGTGGGGGTCAAAAACAACGTGTGGCAATTGCTCGGGCATTAGCAAATGATCCAGAAGTGTTGCTTTGTGATGAGGCGACATCAGCTCTTGATCCTCAAACGACTAAATCGATTCTTAGGTTGTTAAAAGAAATTAATGAACGGTTAGGAATTACGATGGTATTGATTACGCATCAAATGGAGGTTGTTAAAGATATTTGTCATCAAGTGGCGGTGATGGAAGAAGGTGAAATTGTTGAAGTAGGACCTATAGTTGATGTTTTTTCAAATCCTAAAGCAACTATTACAAAGGATTTTGTGGCCAATGTATTTCAGGATGAACGGATTTTTGAGTTATTAGAGTCGAGAGGTTCGTTTGAAGAATTAACAAAACTTGAAAAACTTGTGAAGATTTCATTTGTTGGACAACAGACAGGTAAAGCCTTTATTTCTAATATTTCAAAGTTGTTTGATATTGAGGCGAGTATTTTATTTGGAAGTGTGGAGATGATACAAAAAACGCCCATTGGGCATCTAATTGTCAGTTTACATGGCGATGAGAAATTGATGAGTCAGGCACTACAGTATTTAAATGATAATCAGATTAAAGTGGAGGTGTTAAGTGATGGTCGAGTTCTTTAATCAAATTTGTCCAAATGTGGTCGAGTATTTTCCTGATTTATTAAAAGCACTTAACGAAACGTTATTAATGGTTAGTATATCGGGGATTTTTGCAACGATGATTGGATTGCCAATTGGGGTTGTTTTAGTGGTGACAAGGCAAAATCATTTGGTTGAAAATAAATGGGTCTATTATATCATCGGAAAATTAATGAATGTTTTGAGATCCATTCCTTTCATTATCTTGCTTGCGTTTATTATGCCATTTACGAAGTGGGTTGTTGGCACAACGATTGGGTTAAAAGGGGCTTTAGTTCCGTTAATTGTGGGGACGACACCGTTTGTAGCGAGACAAGTTGAGTCGGCACTGTTAAATGTTGATGATGGGGTAATTGAAGCAGCAAAAGCGATGGGATCGAGTCCATTTGAAATTATCTATCGTGTCTTGTTAAAAGAAGGATTACCAAATATCATATATGCACTCACGATTACGATCGTAAGTTTGATTGGATTTTCAGCTATTACTGGAAGTGTTGGTGGAGGTGGTCTTGGAGATTTTGCCATCCGTTATGGTTATCAATATTTTAAAGGAGACATCATGTTTGTGACTGTTGTCGTTTTACTTGTGTTAGTGTCACTAGTTCAAAGTGCCGGGGAATGGCTCCAACGGAAACTCAGTCATTAAAATAAATCATATTAGGAGGAATTGATCATGAAAAGAAAATTATTAGGGTTAGTAATGTCAGTTTGTTTAGGATTTTTATTAGTTGCATGTGGTAATGAAGTGGGAAGTGATTCGGTTATTAAGTTAGGAATTAATGGGGAAGTTAATTCCATTTGGAAAAGTGTTCAAAGTCGTCTTGCAGAAGAAGGGATTATCCTTGAGTTTGTGACTTTTAGTGATTATAACTTACCAAATACCGCACTAGCCGATGGAGAAATTGATGCGAATGCTTTTCAAACAATCGCATTTTTTGAAGAATTTAAAAGCAATCATAACTTAGATCTAACATCAATTGGATATACCGTTTTAGCCCCAATGGGAATTTACTCATCGCAATTAACGGATGTAGCACAATTACAAGAGGGAGATAAAGTGTCAATTCCAAATGATGCTTCAAATGGTGGTCGAGCTCTATTATTACTTCAAGATGCAGGTTTAATTACATTAAAAGAAGGAGTGGGGATTACGCCAACGGTGAAAGATATCATTGCCAATCCTAAAAAGTTAGAAATCGTTGAATTAGTTGCTCAACAATTACCGCGTTCATTTGAGGATGTGGCAGTCGCAGTCATTAATAATGGGGTCGCTGTTCAAGCTGGCTTATCACCACTTGATGATTCGATTTATGTTGAGAATACAGAAAGTGAAACGGTTGTAAATTACTACAATCTCATTGCGGTTCGGACAGAGGATCAGGATAAAGAAGCATTAAAACGTTTAGTGGAAGTCTATCAAACGGAAGAAACTAAAAAAGCTATAGAAGAAGAATACAAAGGGGCATCGATTCCAGCATTTTAGTGAATAGGAGAGAGAACGTATGGAAAATCAAATTCGTCAATTTATAAAGGAACAAGAAGCTTATTTTATCAACCTGAGTCATCAAATCCATGAACATCCTGAAATTGCAAACGAGGAATATTTTGCGTGTGAGTTGTTAACGAATGTTTTAAAAGAAAGAGGATTTGATGTAAAGACAAATATTGCGGGGCATGAAACAGGATTTGTGTCACGATATATTGCTAAAAAACCTGGTCCGGTGATTGGTTTTTTAGCTGAGTATGATGCTTTAGCGGGACTTGGGCATGGATGTGGTCATAATATTATTGGGGTAAGTAGTGTATTAGCTGCTTGCAGTTTAGCACCTTTATTAGAATTAACTGGAGGAGAAGTCATTGTTTTTGGGACACCGGCTGAAGAAGGTGGAAATAATGGGAGTGCGAAAGCTTCGTTTGTTAGAGCGGGATTGTTTGATGATGTAGATGCTTGTATGATGATTCATCCAGGTAATAAAACAGCAATAACAACTAGCTCTTTAGCCAATCATCCCATTGAGTTTGAATTCTTTGGACGTCCCGCTCATGCAGCAGGATGTCCGGAGAAAGGAATTAATGCATTAGATGCCATGATTTTATTTTTTAGTGGGGTGAATGCTTTAAGACAACATGTAACATCTGATGTTAGAATTCATGGAATTATTACACACGGAGGAGATGCACCTAATATTATTCCAGAGTATACGAAAGCGAGATTTTATGTTCGTGCCAATACGATTGCAACCTGTGAAGAAATCACGAATAAGGTCATTCAAATAGCGAAAGGTGCGGCATTGAGTACAGGGTGTGAGGTGAAATATAATACGTATCAAAATATTGTGGAAGATTTAATTGTGTATCCCTTATTTAATGAATTATTTAAAAAGATTGCAACTGAAGTGGGATTGATTGTAGAGGACATCAATCCTAATGAATCAAAAGGTTCAACCGATGCTGGGAATGTCAGTCATGTCATTCCAACGATTCATCCATCTGTAAAAATCTGTGACTCTGAGGTAGTGACTCATACTGAGGAATTTAAGCAGGCAGCGATTTCTAAACAGGGGGATGAAGGGTTGCTTCAAAGCGCAGAAATTTTAGCTCGAATAGGATTACGATTATTAAGTGATGGTGAGTTGTTAGCACAAATTAAAGAGGAGTTTGAGTTGAATAAAGTGAGATAACATCAAAAGTTGAATTTATAGTTATATCACTAAAGCACTTGAATATAATAAAGTGATTTAATAATTATAAATTTGAAGATGAGGTGAGAGGATGGGCACTTTTTTCGAACAGTTTGGTAAGAAGGTTACTCAAACAAGTCAAGATGCGATGAAAAAGACAAAAGAATTTGCGGAAATCGCAAAATTAAACACACAGATTAGTGACGAAGAAAAACGATTAAATAAAATATATATGAATTTAGGTCGCTTATATTATCAACTTTATGGAAATCAACCTAGTTTGGAATTTAAAGATTTATGTCTAGCAATTGAAGGAAGTTTAAAGAATGTTGAGCATTATGAGGTAATGGTTAATGAATTAAGAGGGATTAAACGTTGTGAATCTTGTGGGACAGAAATGCCGATTGATTCAACGTTTTGTCAAACGTGTGGAAGTCGCTTAAATGAAGAAAGAGGAAGTGTCGTTGCTGTTGTTTGTGCTAAATGTGGAATGGAAAATGGAGCACAAGCTACATCTTGTATTGGTTGTGGGCAACCTTTATAAAAGAAAAATCCCCGGTGATACCTTTCACCGGGGATTTTTCTATATTACCATTGGAATTCTTTCCAATCTTCCGCATATTTAGAGAATAATTCGTTAACTGCTTTACCAATTTCAGCGTATTCTTCATCTTTTAAGTTAGCTAAGGAAACACGGATTGACCAAGATGGCCCTTCGAATCCACTACCGTTTAATAAGACGATACTGTATCGATCGGCTAATTCGAATAAGAATTCTAATGGGTTACGTTTTTCTTTTAAGTATTTAACGAACTCCTCACCGTATTTTAATTTTGCCCAAACAAGAAGGTCAATTTCATTGTAGTATGACGTACTATATGGATCTTCTTTATAAGATAAGTTATCAAAGTTATCATATAGTAAATGTTTACGACGACGGCAAATTTCTTTCGTTTGTTCTTTATAAACATTTTCTTTATCTAATAAGGCAAAGATAGAGAAGATTGCCATTTGGACCTGACAAGGAGTGGATAATCCAGCAGTGTGGTTAAGTGCAACCTGACGGCTATCTGCTACGATACGATCGATAAATGGAATATTATCTGGATCAGTTGTTAAGGCGCCATAACGTTCACGTAAAATATCTTTTTCATCTTCTGGTAATTTGTTGATTAAGTGATTGAAGACATTGTCTTTTTCTAATGCGATAACCCCTAAACGCCAACCAGTGACACCGAAGTATTTAGAGTACGAATAAACTCCTAATGTGTTGTAAGGAAGGGTACACATTAATGATTTGAAATCGTTAGAGAATGTACCATATACGTCATCGGTAACAATCATTAAATCTGGATTTTGACGTTGTACGACTGATTTTAAGTAATACATAGACTCTTCGTTGATTGCAACTGATGGTGGATTACTTGGGTTAACAACACAAGCTAATTTGATGCTAGTATCTGCTAATTTATCTAACTCTTCTTGCGGATATTGCCAAGTATGACGGCCTTCTTCACTAATTTCTGAAGCATAAATTTTTACGATATCGAAATGATAACGAGGTAAGTTAGCAATTTCTACATAAGGGGTAAAGATTGGAACGAATAAGGCGATTTTATCTCCTGGAGATAAAATGCGGTTGGCAATTAGTGAGTCGAAGATATAGCACATTGCGGCTGTACCACCTTCAACAGCGTATAATTGGTGAGTAGATGTTTCGGGATTCCCACCCATTTCTTTAATCACATAATCTTTCACAACTTGTTCGATATGGATTAACATACGATCAGGAACTGGGTAGTTGTCACCGATAATAGCATCAACTAATTCAAATACCCAAGAATCTGGATCAAATCCTTTATCTTTAATACCATATTCAATGATGTTAGATAGTAAGTCAATACCAGGAGCATCTTTATGATTTCTTACATAAGAGGTGAATCGCTCATAAATTCCTGGTTTTTCAGGCATACCAGCTAAATCTTTTTCATGCCAAGTACGTTGTGTTTCTTCAACGGCGAATTGTCCAAGAGTGAAGAAGGCTTGACGTGGAGTGGCAGCTGTCCAGTTAGGATTTCCGCGTCCTGCATTGAGCATAATACGGACACCTTTTTGTTCAGATTGTTTAGCCATATGAATTAACTCATCTTTTAATTCAAATGGGCTTAAGTGTTGTACTCTTTCAATGATATCATTGATTTTTTTACGCTTAACTTCAGCTCGTGTAGTCATACAAAACTTCCTTTCAAATTTTGTTTCAAGATATTAATAAGGTTAGGAGAAGAAAATAATAACCAAGGATCCCCAAACAGTTAATAAGATATTACCAACAGCGTAAGGAACGGTGTATCCAAGTACGGGTGCATTACTTTCAGCTTTCTCAGTAATAGCCCCAATTGCCGCTGTTGTTGTTAAAGCTCCTGCAGTTGCTCCTAGAGCAATTGGAGCTGAAAATTTGAATACATATTTTCCAAGAAAAATTCCCGCGAATGTTGGAATAAGTGTCACCACGACACCTGCTAAGAAGAAACTGATCCCTGATGATCTTAAACCAGAAACGAACCCTGGACCGGCATTAATACCGACAACAGCAACGAAAGCAGCAAGACCAACATTACTTAAGAACCAAGCAGTTCCTTTTGGAATACGACCAATGGTCGGACGACGAGAATGAATTAGTCCAAAAATTAATCCCATAATCAAAGCCCCACCACTTGTAGATAAGCTGATTCCAACATGGCCAATCGTGAGCGCCGGTATCCCAATTAATCCACCAATTAAAATCCCTAAACCAACGAAAATCATATCCGTTTCATCTGAATCACGTGCTGGTTTTCCGATTTTGTACGCTAAAGCTTCTACATCATCAACAGGTCCTGTTAGTGTAATCACATCTTTCTTTTTAATACGCTGTGTTTTAGATAAATGTTGATGACTAAAATCGTTGATAGCATCAACTTTAATTAGTTGATATCTCAATAGCCTCAACATTGAATTAGTGTTTTTGGTTAAATATCAACACTCTTCTAAAACAGAGCCTTTATAAAAAAAAGACCTGATAATAGGTCTTTTTTGGTTAGGCTGAAAACTGAATGATGTACTGCGTTTGACTTAAGATATTTTTCCCCAGTTCCGTCAATTCGAAGATTTCGTTTTCATTATAGAAATTCTCTTCCAGACTAAACCCGAATCCTTGGAATAAATCATTCAACTCATATTTTGAGACATTATGAATTACCAATTCATCTGTCAAATAAAGTGACGGATTGATATAGGGAATCACGTTGTCTGGATCGACTCCAATCTCTAAAAAGAATTTAAGCTCTCCCTCTATTTCATATGATTTTTTAAAGATTGGAAGATTGAAAACGAATTGCTCCAACTCCTCAGATGTTTTAATGGTCAGGTCGTTTAGTTGATAATTGCCGTCTCCAAAGTCAGGAAAATGATATTCCGGTTCAAAAGGTCGGTTTAACCCAAAATTCAAAATTTCATTAATAATCTCCCTTTCAGCCTGTTCAAACTGCAATAAAACCTCTTTTTTCATTCAAATCTCTCCTTAGTGTCTTTAATTGTTCGACCTGTAATTTTCTTAATCCTTCATCATTATATCTTTTTTAGGTCTATTTTATGAATAAAGGGGCCGGAGTCGTTTTTTTAAATCTAACACATAACCCTTGTCTTTTTCCATCAACTGACTTATACTTAAAAGGTACTCAAAGTCGGACAGGACGGGTCCCTAACCGCCTAAGTCCTGATGGTTTCCAATGAAAGGAATTTTTCTTTTAATCCAAATCAAATTTCAAAAAAAATAATAGATCATCTTTCCATTTCAATGTTGATAAGATTGAAAGATTATTCCAATCGAACCACCCAAAAGAGCCCAACGGCTCTTTTTTTATTGATTGGGGGGCGAAAGGTCTTGACAAAGTTGTTATTTTTTGCCAAACTTAAAGTTAGAATAGGATTTAATTAACGGAGGTTTTCTTATGAAAAAGTATGTCGCTTTATCCCTGGCTTTAGGACTTTTAACCGGTTGTTCCTCACAGCCTTCAACTGAAACTCCACCCCCTTTCGAATGGGACGCTTCATCCGAAACCGAGGCCATTCCTCAAGAGGAGGCGATTGATTTAACAGCCTATGCGGTCGATCCGGAGGCGCTGTTTATCGAACATGGACCGGGCTTAGCTTATTTTGAAACGAAGCCTTATTTAAGCGTTGGGACCCCTTTAACGGTGAACGTGGCAGAGTCTCGCTACGATGGCACGACGCCAGATCCTCTTTTTGCTGAAGTGACGCTTCAAAAAGCAGAAGTCTTCGCGGATCACGAGGGAAGTGGACGATTAGGAATTCGCTTGGTTTTTGAAGAGAAAAATATGAATGAGACTTCGATTGAGGTGGGAGATGGCTTCACCGCTAAAAATGCTGCGACTCAGTTAGCGGTCTTTTATGGGGAGACTCAACTAAAAACTCATCAAACGAATGTCATCAATACACCCGATACCGAAGCTTATTTAACGGCTCAGCACCTGTCTTATGTGTCTTCAGATGGAAGTGTGACGTGTAGCACGAACCAAACGTTAGAAGCGGGCGAAAGTCGGACGTGTCATGAAGTCGTGAGTTTCGCGGGAACTGGCAATTATCTGGTTAACGTCGCGGTTGACCCTGAACAAAATCAGTATCAAACGTACGTGGTGACGGTTGAGTAAGACTTGGATTAAAATCTCTCATTGGATTGAGGGATTTTTTCATTTTTTCGATAGGCTCTGTTTTAGGAAAGTGTTGATATTTCATACAAAATTTGCATAACTAATTCTTAAAATATCCATTATAATATTATTAGAACATATGTTTGAGGGGTTTGATTTATGCCAAAAGCAGTTATTTTAGCACTTTTAAAGCGAGTAGCATCCAGTGATTTACCAGAAATCTTAGTTGAAGTTGAAAAAGGAATCTTTAAATCCGATTTATCTAAGCTTCAAAATGAGATTCAAGAAACCAGATATTCATCAGGGCAATATAAATGCCCTTTTTGTGGCGATGACCATATCGTAAAGAATGGAAAAGCCAAAGGAAACCAACGCTACCTCTGTCGTAATTGTGGAAAATCATTTAGCCAACAAACTCAAACACCAACTGTTTATTCAAAGAAAGAAACAAAAGTGTGGATTGATTATATCGAATGTATGATAAAGGGATATAGTTTACGTCGATGCTCTGAAGAATGTCAGATAAACCTCGCCACGTCGTTCTTCTGGAGACATAAAATTTTAGATGCTCTGAGTTCATTTATGGGAGCAGGAGAAGTTGATGGATTAGTTGAAGCAGACGAATGTTATTTGCGTTATAGTTATAAAGGAAACCACTCTAAAAGTAAACGATTTAAAATGCCACGTCCATCTCGTAAACGAGGTGGGGAATCTGTTGGAAAACGTGGTTTATCGAGTGAGCAAGTCTGTATTGGAACTGCTTTAGATAGAACAGGAAACATTCTCATTGGTATGATAGGAACAGGACGAGCAAAATATGATAATCTAAAACGTTTCTTTGAAGGGCGTATCGCTCCTCATTCTATTTTGTGTACCGATAGTGCTCATGGTTATGGTAAATTAGCTACACAATTAGATTTGGAGCATAAGGCTATTCCATCTGGAAAGCATATGAGAGGTATTTATCATATTCAACATATCAATGCATTTCATAGTAATTTTAAATCTTTCTTAGAAAAATTTAGAGGAGTTTCAACTAAACACTTATATAGTTATTTAATGTGGTTCAAGTGGATTGAGCTTTTTAAAGATGAAAAAGAAATCTTAAAGATTCAAAAGGCATATGTTCAATCACAGGCAAGCTACTCAGTCATATCAAATGAAGCAATTAGTTCAAGAGAACCTCTATTTGTTTGATTTACTTATTATATCCTCCATAATTTAATTGTTATTTTTTGGTATAACCTATATAATAGTATTAAATTATGCTTTAATAGGAGGGGATTTATGAAAAAGAAAACTATTGCTATAACTTTATTTCCTACCATTTATACAATTTTCATATTATTCTTAACAATTCTTTCTTCTACTTCTCTCAATGCTACTGGAGCATTAGATTTTGTTAAAGGGATTATGGTTATTTCATTGGTAGTTTTATTTCCTTTGTTAATTCTGATACAAGCCATCGTAAGTGCTTTAAATCGTATAAATATATTCGTATCATTAGGAGTTTCTATTTTAGCAACAATGTTATATATTATTGTTTTACATACTTACGACACACGTAATTTATTTTTTACAATGTATCATTACAGTAAGATATATTTGATGTCTGGAATTGTCGGATATGTAGTAGGTAAACTCTTTTACAAACTTAAAACATCTAAAAAGATTAAATAACTTATTATGGTACTTAAATAAAGCGGACAGATATAATGTCCGCTTTATTATTTTTATTATCAACATTTACTTAAAACACAGCGTTTTAATAACTGTTTCGTTATTATAAGGGATTTCATCTCCTGTACTTTGAAGTTTAGAGATAAAAACACCACGTGTTAAAGTGTTGTGACGAACCTCACTAATTGATTTTCCAGTAATTTCACTATCTTTAACATAAACAGCCACTGTTTCAGTTGGAAAGTTAATTAACGTATAGTCTGAAATTTCTTGCCCAATCTCTAGAAGGTTAATTTTAGAGACATCTCGTTCTTTAAAAGAAAATGCAACGCGATCATTTTTTTGGATAATTTCATCCTCATTTGGTCTGAAGACATCATTCCCACGTTTCATTCTCACCATAAATAGACGAATACCTTCTGTGGCAAGTTTGTGTTCAACTGCTTTTACAGTTTGTCCAATGTAGCAATCATCAATGATATAAGCGCGATAATCGACATCTCCTGCACGCGAATTTAAAAGTTTTCCTTCAAGTGCATCTTTAGACGCATTATCGATTTTTCGACTTTCTTCAGCTAAATCAACTCCATAAATTTTTGGACCCAGTGTTGAAAGAACAAAAGCGCATCCGATGGTACCAAAAATGTAAGTGACGGCGTAACCGACTGGAACGAAATCACTCATGGATTTAATATCAGCAGCTGAGACTGATAGCTGACTAATCGAATCTTGAGCAACCCCGATAACAGCAGATTGAGTTAAAGCTCCCGCTGCGAGCCCTGCGGCTTGTCCAGCGTTGTAATGAAGGATTTTTCCAACGATAATTGTTGAAATGAGTCCAATTACGCAGACGATAACTGAAAAAATAACTTGTGGAATTCCGTCTTTTTTGAGCCCTTTAAAAAATTGAGGTCCTGCATTATAACCTAGAGCAAATAAGAAAAGAAGGAAGAAAACTGATTTTACAGTGGCATCAATCGTGATGTTTAATTGCCCGATGATAACCCCTGTTACTAATACCCCAGTAACGGAACCGATTTTAAAGGTACCGATTTGGATTTTTCCTACTGCGTATCCAATGGCTAGCGTTAAAAAAAGCGTTAGTTCTGGATGTGAGCGTAATGCATCGATAAACCATGTCATAGTAACTACCTCATTTACTAGATTTTTAAAAATGACAATAATATTCTTATCTGTGCTAGTAAATTTATGCTGTCTTTTAAGAATTCCCAACAATTTACTACCCAATGTTTGGTTTAAATTTGAAAATCAATATAAACTAATAAAGATATAATTTAAAAAAAGAGGTGTTTAAATGAATTTTTATTTAATGCCACATCCACCGATTATTATTCCCGCTATTGGAAAAGGGGAAGAATTAAAGCTTTATAAAACGACATTAGCGTGCAATCAAATTGCCGAGGAAATATCAAAGCTTAAACCTCAAACCATCATTATCATTACTCCCCACGGGCCGATGTTTTCAGATGCCATTTGTATTTTAGATGATGAAAAAATAGAAGGTGACTTATCGCAATTTCAATGTCATGATGTGAAGATGAGTCTAACATTCGACCGGGAGTTAAATGAATTAATTTTGAATTTAAGTCAAAACAGAAATATTCCAGTTGTCTCAGTTGATCAACATCTTTTAAAAATGTATCATCGTCGATTTCAACTAGATCACGGAGTTGTTGTTCCTCTTTACTTTATAAATGAGCAATATCGAGACTATCAATTAGTTCATATTACTTATGCTCCATTAAAAGATCGTCAACTTTATGAATTTGGAATGGTTTTACAAGAAGCAGTCAAACAATTAGACCGACAGGTTGTCATGATTGCGAGTGGTGATTTATCACATAAATTAAAAGAAGCAAACATGAAGTATGGCGAAGAGTTTGATCGCCAGTTTTTAAACCACCTAAAAAAAGGTGAGCTTTTAGAGCTTTTTGAATTAGATAAAGAAGTGGTCTACCAGGCGGCAGAGTGTGGATTACGCTCGATGAAAATTATGAGTGGTGCCATGGATGGTGGAAAGTATGAAGGTAATGTGTTAGCTTATCAATGTCCTTTTGGTGTCGGTTATGGAACGGTAAAGTTTAATTATTTAGGAGTAGGGATAAAAGGATTAAAATATATTGAGAAAAAGCCTAAAATTAAGGCAGTATCGATTTTACAGAAAGAAAATCCCTATGTTTATGTTGCACGTAAAGCGTTAGAGGATTATTTTCAACAAACTAAAACGCTGTTAACACAGGAAGATTTACCGAGTGAAATGTTTGTTAAACGGCAAGGTGTGTTTGTTTCCTTAAAAAAACAGGGTCAATTACGTGGTTGTATTGGAACCATTTTTCCAACAACTGATTGTGTAGCAACAGAAATTGTAAGAAATGCGATTGCAGCGGCAACACAAGATCCTCGTTTTATGCCAGTTGAGGAAGAGGAATTAACCGAGTTAAAGGTTTCCGTTGATGTCTTAACCGAGCCTATTTCTTGTTCTAAAGAAATGTTGAATCCTAAAAAATATGGGGTCGTTGTTAGCTGTGGAATGAAAAAAGGGGTATTATTACCTGACTTAGAGGGGATTGAAACAGTCGAGGAACAACTATCAATTGCCTGTCGTAAAGCGGGGATTGGTGAAACTGAATCTTACGAAATTGAACGATTTGAAGTGATTCGCTATCAAGAAGGTGATTAAGATGGATGCTCCTGTTTTGTTTTATAAAGGAAAAAAAGATTTAATTCAGTGCGAATTATGTCCACATCTTTGCATTTTATCGGAAGGAAAGTGGGGGAGGTGTAAAGTTCGGACGGTTCATGATGGACAATTAATTGCAACTAATTTTGGTAAAGTTACCTCAGCAGCTTTTGATCCGATTGAAAAGAAACCCTTGTATCATTTCATGCCAGGGACTTGTATTTTATCGATTGGAAGTTTTGGATGTAATATGACCTGTTCTTTTTGTCAAAATTATGAGATTTCACAACATCAACCTCATTCAAAGACTTTACCGGTTGAACAGTTATGCCAGATTCTTTCTGAACAACCCAATCATGTTGGCGTCGCGTTTACCTATAATGAACCTTTCATGTGGTATGAGTATGTCTATGAAGCCGCTAAAAAAATTAAACAAACAATGCCACATCAAAAAATTGTGATGGTCACGAATGGCTATATAAATCAATCGCCATTAATGAAGTTATTACCGTACATTGATGCCATGAATATTGATTTAAAAGGATATACCAATCAGTATTACCGTAAAATTTGTGGAGCAAAATTAAACCCAGTTCTTGAAACCATTAAGCTAGTAGCGAATAAAGTACATCTTGAAATTACAACGTTGCTAGTGAGTGATGAGAATGATTCACTTGAGGAAGTCGAGGAAATTGCAAAATTTATTGCCAGTATTAATCCTAATATTCCGTTTCATTTAAGTCGATATTTTCCCAAATATAAATTAAATCATCAAGCAACGGAAATAGAGGTGTTAATAAAGGCGAAAGCGATTGCTCAAAATTATTTGAATTATGTTTATATTGGTAATGTTGCTAATCTCAATCAAAATATTTACTGTCCCGATTGTCAGGAGTTGTTGATTGAGAGAAATTTATATGAAAGCAAAGTTTTTTTAACTGAACCCAAGTGTCCAACCTGTGGAGCAAAAATTGAAATGATATTAACTTAAAAACTAAATATTGTTAAAAAAAAGTGTGTTATTTTTGACTTTTTCTCAAGAAGAAGATAAAATGTTTTTTGTCTTGAGAGGAGAGATATTTATGATGAAAAAATTGGTTAATACCGCTTTTACTTACACAGTAGTTGCGTTAGTTTGTGGGGTTATTTATCGTGAGTTCACAAAAATGGTAGGATTCACAGGCCAAACGAATTTATCATTATTACATACCCACTTATTTACACTTGGAATGTTATTTTTCTTAGTGGTGTTAGCTTTAGAAGCAATCTTTAAAGTAAGTGAGCAAAAAATGTTCAAGTGGTTCTTTATTATTTATAATATTGGATTAGTTTTATCAGCAATGATGATGGCTGTTCGTGGATTTTTACAAGTTCAAGGAACAGAATTATCAAAAGCATTAAACGCTTCAATTTCTGGTATCTCTGGGATTGGACATATTGGTTTAGGGGTTGGATTAGCTTTATTCTTTATTGTTTTAAAACGAAGTGTAGCGACAAAATAAAAAAAGTGATGCAAATACTCATTTGTCATCAC
>NZ_AEXQ01000093.1:0-26021 GCF_000191865.1 Turicibacter sp. HGF1 | reverse complement strand
AGGTTTCACACATCGAAACCCTATTTACTTTCTTGCATTTTTTCAAGCATCAAAACGGTTGTCTCAGCTTTTTTTGTTAAACGGATAAACTGGGATGAAAGTTGCTACTAAAATAAATACTACTCCAACCATAGCCAGTCCGATATATCCTATATTAAAAACGGATGGATATTGTTCAGACACGTGAAATAGTGTTAATTTTCCTAAATTCATGATTTCAAAGAAACCTTGATTGGCTAACCATCCATAACTTATTGAAAATAAGAAAGCTCCAACTAGTCCACCTAAAATGGCACTGATTGCTTTTTTAAATCCACCGGTCATCGCACTTGCAACACAAGTTCCAGGACACGTTCCAACTGATCCAAATCCAAGCCCAAAAATTAAACCACCGATTACAACGCCTAAATGAAGTGGCTTAACACTTAAATGAGAAACATCAAACCATCCGAATCCATAAAAAATAGATAATAAAACACTCGCCAATCCAATTGCAAACACAATAATTTTCATCAAAGTTAAATTTTGAAAACTCAACATTGAAATTAGATTATCCATATTAGCTGCTCCCACTTTATATAACGCAAATCCAAAAAATCCACCTAATAAAATAGCTAAGACAATCATCATCTTACAGGCTCTCCTTTCTTTGACGTAATCGAGTCACAATCAGTGCTGTCGGTATGGCAACCACAAATACTGAAGCCGCAAAAGCATAACCACTCACACTTCTTTGCATCATCCCACTCATCATATGACCACTCGTACAACCGCCTGCCATACGCGCTCCATATAACAATAAGATTCCACCAATAAACGGTAGCACATAAGTACGCCATACATTTTGCTTCACTGAACAAGAAGCGTCCTTTTTAATCTCACGACGTTTTGAATCTAATCGATAACCTATATATCCTCCCACCGGAATCGCTAATACAAACACAAAATTATAGTTCCAGGGATGTTGAATTTCCTCTGCAATCTTCCCATTGTCCTTTTGATAGTATGCATTTTCCTCTAAGGCGTCAGGATTAATCGCGGTATGAATGATTCCACTTAGTACACTAAACTGAGTTGAAACCCCGACTGGCTTTACCAACCAAATCGCTAAGAAAAACGATAAAGCTAAAATTATAGCTGCCTTCATCCATTTTGGCATCTTCATCACTCCTTTATGAATCTAGTATATACAAAATAAAAAACATTCCGTGACAAAGTCACAGAATGCTCTCCATCTCTAGTACCACAATTTTTCCACGCTCTAGTTGAATCAATCCTTTACGCTCCATCGCTTTTAACGTCCGACTCACGACCTCACGTGACGTCCCAATATCAAATGCAATCTGCTCATGCGTCTTATAAAACGTCACACGCCCCGATTGCTTATGACTATTTTGCTTCAAATAACCAAGTACCCGTTCCTCAACGCTTGAAAAACTAATCTGCTCAAGCGTCGTGACCACACTCGTAAACTTGCCATATAAATTTTGAAATAAAAACTGTAAATAAGTCGGATGATTCATTAAATACTTCTCAAAAATCGGCATTGGAATAATCGCCAACTCACAATCTTCCTCCACCTTCACATACGCATATGTCTGTGATTTAGCTAACGCACAAATCACGGTCATAAAACAACTATCCCCTTTTTCTAAACGATAAAGCGTCACCTCACGCCCTTCCTCATTCAATCGATAGACACGAAGCTTCCCACTTAGGATAAATGAAAATCCCCAACAAGCCTGACTTCCATTGATTAACATCTCACCCGCTTTAAATTGACGTCCGTTAAGATGTTTTTGAATTTGGTTTAGAGCCTCTTCATCTAATTTCTTTAAAAATGGATAATCCTTTTTTAACAACTCTAACATCTCGACCCCTCCTAAACAAAATAGGATTGCACCTTGCAATCCTATTATATACCTTTTATTGATAAACTAACACTTCACCGACTTCATCTTTAACCGTTATACTGATGACATCTAAATACAAATAATCCCTGTACTCACCTTCCTCTATTCTTGGCGTTCCAATCACTTCAATCCAATCATCCACTGCTGGCCACTCTCCCTCATAATTTAAAAAGAAGCCACCCCAGCCATCATCTCCACAACAACCAGGTCCGAATCGATACACAACATGAAATTCTGGTTCATCACTATCATAATCAACACCATAAAGACCTTCTACCTTGACAACACGATCCTTATACAAATCAAAATTAAAGAAAATATCAGAAATCTGAAGTAAGAAATACTTTTCTCGAATCTCTAAAATTCCTTTTTCCTCAACCTCAGTTCCTAAAGTTAAAGAGTCAGCTTCTAATACTTCTGGCTCAACAAATTCAAGTGTCTCAGTTATACGACTACATCCTGAGCAACTAATCATCGTCAACATTAAAAATAAAACCAATCGTTTCATTACCTTTTCACCCCTTTACTCACAAAAGATAGTAACGAATAAATAAAGAACATCACAATATTCATCGCAACTACACTAGCACCTGGCGGTGTTGCGGCTAAATAAGACATCACTAACCCTAAAAAGAAACAAATAACTGAAATAAAAATCGAATGAATCATGACCCATTTAAATGAACGACATAATCGCATCGCTGTTAAGGCAGGAAATACAATTAAACTAGAAATCAACAAAGTTCCCATCAAGCGCATCCCAAGCGTAATCGTTAATGCTGTTAACACAGCAAGTAACATTTTATAAAAGCCAACCCTAATCCCCGTTGCCTTCGCGAATGTTTCATCAAACGTAATCGCAAACATTTTATGATAAAACAAAATAAATAAAAGTAAGAATAAAGCTGAAAGAACCATACTCAAATAGACGTCTGACTGTGTCATTGCTAAAATGCTTCCAAACATATAATTACACACGTCTAAATTCATCCCCGTCGTTAAAGACATCACCAAAACCCCAATAGATAATGAGCCTGTTGAAACTAATGCAATCGCAGCATCGCCTTTGATTAAGCTATTTTCATTCATTCGCAGCAAGAAAAATGCTGCCGCTACCACAACCGGAATCGCAAATGATAAGGGTGCCACATTTAAAACAGAGGCAACAGCCAACGCCCCAAATCCAACATTCGATAATCCATCCCCAATCATCGAATAGCGTTTCAAAACTAAGCTTACTCCAAGCATCGCACAGCAAAGTGAAACCAATAGACCGACAACCATCGCCCGTACTAAAAAGGGATACGAAAACATCTCAACTAAAATCTCAATCATTTAGAATTCCCCCTTTTTCAGATGAACGACCTGTGTTGCATGCTCTATTTTGTTTTCTATATCATGGGACACCATCACAATTGCAATCTTATTTTCTTGATTAATTCGATGCATTAAGCGATAAAAATCTTGCGTTGCCTTCGGATCTAAATTAGCTACCGGCTCATCTAAAATCAATAATTTCTTCGTTGCACATAACGCCCTTGCTAACAAGACACGTTGTTGTTGTCCGCCTGATAACTCACGATAACAACAATCACGCAACTCATAAATTCCTAACTCTTTCATCCACTTTACAGCTCGCTCTTTATCTGATTTCTTATACAGCGGTATCCATCCACACTGATTCAAACATCCTGATAAAATAATCTCCCAAACACTAGCCGGAAACTCTTTTTGAATCACGGTTTGTTGAGGTAAATACCCTACTTCAGATTGTTTTAATGTCTCATTAAATATAATCTGCCCACTACTTGGTTTCCTTAAATTTAATAACCCCTTTATCAACGTACTTTTCCCTGTTCCATTTTCTCCAATCACCCACACATAGTCACCTTCATGAACTTTAAAACTAAGATTTTTAATGACTGTATACTGATCATATGAAAATGAAACACCTTCAACATGTAATAATTCCACGTGTCTAATACCTCCCTTTTTAATCACATTTATCAGTTTAAAATCATGCTCACTTTAGCATCTTGACTTTTAATGTAATAGGAGTAAAGACTTTGATAAGTTGGTTATCTATAGTCCCCCTCATCAGCAAGAAATAAACAATGAGTAACGTAACCCTTAGAAGAGGATTTGGGGGCAGTAGCGATTCCATCTTATCTTTTGTTAAGGAGCAGACCACACAAGTGACTTCCTCACAGTGGTGATTTGGTTCAATAGACAGATGTAAACTCACCATTAGATAAGAAAACAAAACAAAACAAAAAGACATATTAAAAACGCCCATCTGTCTTTATATTGTCTCATCATAAGCTCTCCCCCCCTTCATAAAAAAAGGATTGCCCTTTAAGGGCAATCCTTTTATATACGTTTTGTTACCCATCCTATCAATGAAAATAGAATAAATACAACGGCATTCACAATGACAACACTCGCTCCTGCTGGGAGTGAGTATAAAAATGACAATGTCATTCCAATAAAGAAACAAACAACTGAAACAAATCCAGCAGAAATAATCACTGACTTAAAACTATTAAACACACGCATTGAAGTTAAAGCTGGGAAAATAATAAGCGAAGAAATCAACATTGTTCCCATAATACGCATGCCTAATACGATTGTAATAGCCGTTAAAAAAGCAATCAACATATTATAAAGTTCTACCTTAACACCTGTTGCTTTAGCAAAGTTTTCATCAAATGTCGTTGCAAAAATACGATCATAAAATACCACAAACAAAATAAATACCACTGCCGATAACACAATACTAATATTTACATCATTCTTCGTCATTGCCAAAATACTTCCGAACATATAGCTATTAATATCTGCATTCAAACCAGTTGTTAACGACGTTACCGTTACCCCAATCGCAATGGATGTACTCGAAATCAATGCAATGGCTGCATCCCCTTTAATCTTACTATTTTGACTAATACGAAGTAAGAAAAAGGCTGCCACGACCACAACCGGTACTGCTATCTGAAGTGGCGCTAAATTCATCGCCATTGCGATGGATAAGGCTCCAAACCCAACATGCGATAATCCATCACCAATCATTGAATAACGCTTTAGCACCAAACTCACCCCAAGTAAAGCTGAGCATAGTGCCACCGCGCTCCCAACAATAATCGCACGAACCATAAAACTATACGAAAACATTTCCTGCCAAATACTAATCATGCTTAATATCTCCTACATGACGGCACGCATTCGTGTGACACAAATACTCTGCCGGCGTCCCATAAAATAATACTTCTTTTTTCAATTGTAAAATCTTTGTTGCATGATTAAGTCCACTATTCATATCATGTGTGACCATAATAATACTCATGCCATACTCTTTATTCAATTCCTCAATCAATTGATACAAATTCGCGGTGGTGATTGGATCAAGTCCCGTCACCGGTTCATCAAGTAATAACACTTTCTCAGAAGCACAAAGCGCCCTTGCAATTAAAACACGTTGCTGTTGACCTCCTGATAAATCGCGGTAACACTTATTCTTTAAATTTTCAATCTTCAATTTCTTTAAATTCTCCATCGCGCGTTGCTTATCTGCTTTTGAATAGAAGGGACGCCATCCGCGCTTATTTAAACAACCTGATAACACGACTTCATAAACTGATGCAGGAAAATCACGTTGTACAATCGTCTGTTGTGGAAGATATCCAATTTCATTTTGCTTTAACGAAGAACTAAACTCAATACTTCCTGACTTAGGAGAAACCAATCCTAAAATTGATTTCATTAACGTACTTTTACCAGACCCGTTATCCCCAACAATACAGAGATAATCCCCTTCATTTAATTCAAAACTGACATCTTTTAAAGCTTGTGTTTGATCATACGAAACATTAAGCTCTTTACAGGTTAAAATACTCATCTTAATCAAGTCCTACTTTTAAATTTTCAATATTTTGTTGCATTAATGAGACATACGTTACCCCATTATTAAAATCTTCTTTTGAAACATTATGCGTAGAATGAAGTAATAACAACTGCGCACCTGTTTCTTCACTAATCATCTGACCAATCTTTGGATCAATTAATTCTTCATAATAAATAGCCGGAATATTATTAGCTTTAATCTCACTAATCATCTGAGCTACTAATGCTGCACTTGGTTCTGCTTCAAATGGAGCTGATACATAATCAATTCCATAGTCTTTCATTAAATACTGCAGGGCAAATCGTCCTGAATGATAAATCGTTGTACGTTTAGCATTCGCTACTACATCTTGTAACTCCTGGTCTAATTTATCTAATTGTAATTGATAAGCCTCTGCATTTGTTTCATAATAATCTGCATTCTCTGGATCAATCTCACATAAAGCTTCTAAAATATTATTTGCCATCACTTTTGCATTCTTAGGACTTGTCCAGATATGTGGATCATACGTATGATTATGTCCATCATTTGCCGTATGTTCTTCTTCCTCGTGATCGTGATTTTCTGCTTCATGGTCATGATCATCTTCTTCCTCAATTCCTGTTCCAAGTAAAGTCACACCTTGTGAAACATCTAAAACATAAACATCTTGACTGTCAATACTTTCAACAATTTTATGAGCCCATGTCTCCATCGATTCCCCTGTATAAATAAATAAATCTGCCTTATTGATTTTAATAATATCCGCCGGTGTCGGTTCATAAGAATGGGACTCCATCCCTGGAGGTAATAATAATGTTACCTCTGCTTTATCACCCGCAATTTGACGCGCAAAATCGTACTGTGGAAATAACGTCGTGACAATTTGTAATTGATCAGTATCTGATGTTGACGTGGTTTTAGACTCTCCACTACATCCGACTAAAATTAAACTCATCATGATAGACATCATATATATCAATTTCTTCAACTTTAAATACCTCCTAAAAAAAGTCATACTCTCTATGTTATGTCTATTATAGCATAACTTCATTCAAATGATAGCCATTATCAATTAAATGAATATATGTGCAATCACTCATACAACGTCAAAAAAACTAGGAAATTAGCTTCCTAGTTTGAAACAGAAATATTTTTTTACCGATGAAATAGATAAGTCGCGTTAATTTTTCAAAGTGTCCAAAACTAATCTGGGCTTATATCATTTTAAGTTTTCTTAATAAAAGAATGATGACATTTTGGACAAGTAATCTCAATTTTTCCTTTTCCTTTTGGAACACGTAATTCTTGTCCGCATTCCTTGCATTTATAATATCGATACTGACGCTTTGTTTTAAATTGGCGGTATTTATTTATCATTTTCGTCTGAATCGGATACCAATATCTTAAAAACAAGATATTTTCTTGGTGTCTCTTCATTTTATTTTTAGATAACATACGGTAATAACAATAAACTAATGGAATCCAAGCTAAGATGATTAGCCATTTCCATCCTAATAATTGACCAATTAATGTGATAAAAATACTTAAAAACAATAGTCCAATCGAGAAATGATCAACCCCTGTTCGTCCTTCCATAAATCGTTTAAACCACTCCACAATAACACCTCACTTTATTCACTTAAAATCATTATACACCTATCATGTTAAAAAAACCGCGATTTTTTTCGCGGTTTTAATTTTTATTCAGTCAAGCTCTCGCCATTTGTGGCAATCACTTCTTTATACCAATAGAATGATTTCTTTTTATAACGTTCTAACGTTCCTGATCCATCATCATGACGATCCACATAAATATATCCGTAACGTTTTTTTAGTTCAGCAGTTGAGGCACTGACTAAATCAATACATCCCCAAGATGTGTAGCCCATTACCTCTACTCCATCTTCGATGGCTTCACGTACTTGAACTAAGTGATCGTTTAAATAATTAATACGGTAGTCATCCATAACTGTTTTATTTCCATGTTCATCTTCAACTAACACATCGACTGCTCCTAATCCATTTTCAACAATGAATAATGGTAATTGATAGCGGTCGTAGAATTGGTTTAAGACATAGCGTAATCCTTGAGGATCAATTTGCCATCCCCATTCAGATGCTTTAAGGGTTGGATTTGGAACTCCCCCCATAATATTTCCTTTACCAGCTACCTTTTTGGCTGGATCAGCGGTTTCGCAGATACTCATGTAGTAACTAAATGAGATAAAGTCCACCGTATGTTTAAGGATTTCTTCATCACCTTCTGCAAACTTGATTTGGATATTATTTTCACGGAAATAGCGTTTCATATAACCTGGGTATACCCCTCGCACATGAACATCTGAGAAGAAATAGTTCATATGTTCTGCTTTCATCACCGCAATCATATCATCTGGATTGGGTGTCAGTGGATAAGTTGGCATACTCAAAATCATACATCCAATTTTAAAATCTGGATTGATTTCATGACCAATTTTCACGGCTAAGGCACTAGCCACTAATTCGTGATGCACGGCCTGGTATAAATCTTGTTTTGTCAATTTTGATTTATCTGTGTAAATTCCACCACTTAAGAATGGCGCATGTAACACGGAGTTAATTTCATTGAATGTTAACCAATACTTTACTTTATCTTTATAACGTGTAAAAATCGTACGAACATAATTTTCGTAGAAACCGATTAAATCACGACTCACCCATCCATCGTATTTTTTTGATAAGTGTAATGGCGTTTCGTAGTGAGAAATAGTGACTAATGGTTCGATTCCGTACTTCGCTAATTCATCAAACACGTTATCATAAAATTGTAATCCCGCTTCATTTGGCGTTGCCTCATCCCCCTGCGGAAAAATTCGCGACCAAGCGATTGATAAACGGAAGGTTTTAAATCCCATTTCAGCAAACAGTTTAATATCTTCTTTATATCGGTGATAGAAGTCTATTCCCACTAACTTCATATTATCAACAGTTGGCTCTTCTGTAATCGGCCCCATGATTCCTTTAGGTGCGACGTCTTGTGTTGAAAGACCTTTTCCGTCTTCGTTATAAGCTCCTTCAAATTGGTTAGCAGCTGTCGCTCCTCCCCATAAAAACCCGTCTGGGAAACGTTTCGTCATGTCTGACACATCCTTTACTTTTGTGATGCTTCCCTTATATCACACCCAATTCCTTCGTTTCAATAGATGTCAAAAGACCTGGTTGAATGATTCAAAATCATCAACTAAATAGGATTTAAAACTGAAACAGTGTTACAAAAACTTTTTGTATAAATCGTGATATTCATTAATCTCTTCGTATCTTTTATTTTGTCTGATACTATTTTCAAAATTTTGCGAAAAAAGAATCGCAAATAATAACTCAAAAATATATTCAGCTGACGTTTGAAAAAGTAAAGTTCCCATATCTGAAAAACGGTGAACGTTATACACATAAAGGTGTTCAGTGCTTAAACCCGCTAATGTTGAATTTTTAGATTCTGTTATCATGATGATTGGAATATTCTTTTCTTGAAGAAGTTTTGCTATCCGAGCGAGCATGACGTTTTCTCCAGTCCGACTGATCATCATGGCAACATGACCTTCACTTGACACCATAGCCTGCATGAACTGAGCGTTACTTCCGTCTTGAATCGCGCTATTTTTCCCTGCATAAAGAAAATTGGCAGCTGCATATTTTGCTAGATGCAAGTTGTTATCAAAAGCATAAAGGTCGATAAAAGTTGAGTGATTTAAAAGTTTAGCCACTCGTGTCAATTGATCAAGGTCAATTCCTTTTTTGGTTTCTTCGATAGCGGTCATTTTTAAGGCGGCTACTTTGTTTAAAATAGTATGAATGGACTCATTTGAGGTAATTGGATTTTCTCGATTAATGTGTCTTGGGGTTTGACTAATTTCTTGAAGGTATTTTAATTTAAATTCCCCATAACCACTCATGCCGACTTTTTGACAAACTCGAACAACGGTTGCAGCTGAGGTATGCGTTAAAGTGGCTAATTGACGTGATGATAGTTTAGCAATTTCTTGTGGATAGTCAAGGAGGTAATCGACCACTTGAATTTCGGAGTTCGTTAGTTTGTTGAGTTGCTTTAGTTCTTTTAATTCCGTTACTAGCTTCATGATTTCACCCGTTTCTTTTCTCTCTTTATTTTAACTGAAATGATGACTGGCTGACAACGTTATCTCATCTGATATCTGTTTACGGGAGTCTTAAGTTTTGCTATAATATCTTTCCATAAGGTGTTAATTTTCAATAGTTTCAACCAATTAAAGGGGAGTTGAATGAATGAGAAAAACATTAAGAATATTACTTGGACGTGTTGGCTTTTGTGGAATGCTGATCGCCCTACAAGCCTTAATCTTAATCGTTGTGATTTGGCGGTTCCAAGAATACTTTGTTTACTTTTATGCTTTTTGTGTCTTACTGAGTGTAGTCGTTGTGATGGGAATCTTAAATAATCGTTTAAATCCAGCTTACAAAATTGCTTGGATTATTCCAATTATGCTGGTTCCGATTTTTGGGGGATTATTTTATATTCTCTTTAGTAGTGATCAAACTCGTAAAAAGTTTTTAAATGAAATGAAGCCTATCAATGAGAAGATGAGAGAATGTTTAATACAGGATGTTGACATTACTGAAAAACTTAAAACTCTTGATAAACGTGCCTTTAATCAATCCAGATATATTTTAGATTATGCACAGGGGCCTATTTATGAAAACACCACAACTGAGTACCTTACACCCGGAGAAAAAAAGTTTGAACGTTTACTTGAAGAATTAAAAAAAGCAAAACATTATATCTTCCTAGAATACTTCATCATTGATGAAGGGATGATGTGGGATACGATTTTAGAGATTTTAAAAGAAAAAGCGGCGCAAGGGGTTGATGTACGCGTCGTTTATGATGATTTCGGTTGTTTATTTTTACTTCCTTCTGGCTATGATAAAAAGCTTGAAGCAATGGGAATTAAGTGTTGCGTATTTAATCCATTCGTTCCGTTTTTAACACTTCGTATGAATAATCGTAATCACCGTAAAATTGCGATTATTGATGGACATACTGCTTTTACAGGCGGCATTAATATTGGAGATGAGTATATTAACGGCTATGAAAAACATGGGCATTGGAAAGATGCTTCGATTATGATTAAGGGCGATGCGGTTTGGAGTTTTACCGTCATGTTTTTAACGATGTGGGATTTCCTTCGTAAAACGAATGAAGATTACGAACCTTTCCGTCCTCATATTCATCACAAAGAATCGTTTGAAAGTGATGGATTTGTTCAGCCGTTTACGGATAGTCCACTAGATAATGAATCGGTTGGGGAGACCGTTTATTTAAATTTAATTAATTCGGCTAAAGATTATGTTTATATCAATACGCCTTATCTGATTTTAGATAATGAAATGATTACAGCTTTATCACAAGCCGCTAAACGTGGAGTCGATGTCAGAATTGTGACTCCGCATATTGGTGATAAATGGTTTGTTCACGCCGTAACTCGTGCTAACTATGCTTTCTTAATTGAAGATGGTGTGAAGATTTATGAATATACACCTGGATTCATTCATTCTAAAACATTTGTGGTAGATGGCGAGTATGCCGTTGTTGGAACGATTAATCTTGATTACCGCAGTTTATACTTACATTATGAGTGCGGAGCTTGGTTATATAAAAATAGTAGTATTAAAACCATTTACGATGATTATGTTGAGACCTTGAAAGTCTGCCAATTAATCACGTTACAAGATTGCCATAATATTAAATGGTACAAAAAGTTCATTTATGCTTTCTTACGAATTTTTGCCCCATTAATGTAGGAAAAGGAGTTCCGATTTGGAACTCCTTTTTTTATGAATCCTCTTTAGATATATTTTAAGATTTCTTGGTATTGTGTTTTAAGTTCTTCATCTTTTATTCTGCGATTAGCAGGGCTTGGAGATGGGAGCACGATACAAGGAATGTTTGTTTTAGGGTAACAAAATTTTGTATAGAATTCGGCTGCTTTTTTTCCGGTTGTAAAGACGGCGTGAATAGGCGCTTGTTTTAGGATCATGCTTAAATCATTTGGAATTGGATTTTTAATGCTAGCATCAGAGGCTCCTTCTATGTCACAACTTTTTAATACGTCCCAAAGGGCAATATGGTGACGATGTAGGAAAGCTAGTCTATCTTCATTGGTAAGTGGTAATTCTTCATGAAAGATGTCTGCTAGGACAGGCCAAAATCGATTTTGGGGATGACCATAGTAAAACCCATTTTTTCTAGACTTTGGAGAGGGCATGGTCCCTAGTATTAAGACTCTTGAATTTTCATCATACACTGGCTTAAAGATATGTTCGACGACTGCCATCTAGTTCACCTTCTTCATTAGAAATTTCTTTTATTATAGCATGTTTTCTAATGAATTTTTTTAAGGTTAAGGCTTCATCTATCATGAAGGCACCGCAAATGAAAGGACAGATGACGAACCACGAAGAAAAGTGTTGATTGATAAATGGATCGACGAGCATTGGTTGAAAATAGTTAACTCCGATAAACGTGAGGATCATCCAACAGATTGAAAATTGAGGGCAGATTAGTCCTTGTAAATTGAATTTTAGCATAGAGTAATCCCAGTAGTCCTGATGAAAAATATGACGCGTCAGAAGTCCTGATAAATATTCAACGGTTGTTGGTACGATAAGGCACAGTATTAAAATGGAAATTGGCGATAGTAAAAACGTATCTTTCATTAAGATGAGCAAAGCCATTGCGATTGCATACATCGGTTTGAAAGGTCCATATAAAAAGCCATCTTTTTTCATTTGTCCTGTTAGCATATAAGAATAAAATTGTTCGATCATCCATCCAATGACACCATATAAAAAGAAGTTAAATAAAAAGTACCATGCGTAATACATACTAGACACCACCTGTTTTTAGTGATAGTTTGTTCCCTCTCCCCTAAATTCATACTCCACCTCTTTTTATTTTTTCCTTTTATCGTTAAACTATAAATAAATTGGAATTTTATTGTAACAAATAGTTTTTTCCACTCATTAAAAAGAATGGAAGAAGGTTAACAAATATGGTGATTAATAAAAAAAACATCTATTCAAGTCACCTTGATAGATGTTTTTTAGTGTGTGTGCTTATGTTTTAAATTAGATTAATGATCTATATAATCCAATAATATCTTCAAGGCTTGCCTCTTTTGGATTTCCAGGAGCACAAGCATCAGCTACTGCTGATTCAGCTAAGAACTGAATATCTTCTTCTTTCACGATTTCTTTTAAATCGGCTGGAATATTGATATCTGCTGATAATTGACGAACAGCATCAACTGCAGCTTGGCGATACTCATCTTGTGTCATATGATCAACACCCTCTACTCCCATTGCACGTGCAATTTCACGGTATTTTTCACCTGTTGCATCTGCATTAAATTCCATAACTGTTGGTAATAAAATTGCATTTGCAATCCCATGAGGTGTATCATAAACAGCTCCCAATGCGTGAGCCATTGAATGAACAATTCCAAGACCTACGTTTGAGAATCCCATTCCTGCAATATATTGTCCAAGTGCCATTCCTTCGCGACCTTCTTTTGTATTAGCAACTGCTCCACGTAATGATTTAGCAATGATTTCGATGGCTTTTAAATGGAACATATCCGTCATCTCCCAGGCTGCCTTTGTAATATATCCTTCAATCGCATGTGTTAAGGCATCCATTCCTGTTGCTGCCGTTAAACCTGCTGGCATTGAAGACATCATTTCAGAATCAACAATTGCAATGACTGGAATATCATGTGTATCGACACATACAAATTTACGCTTTTTCTCAACATCTGTGATAACGTAATTGATGGTCACTTCAGCCGCTGTTCCAGCAGTGGTTGGAACGGCAATAATTGGGACACTTGGATTTTTAGTTGGGCTGACACCTTCTAAACTACGAACATCCAAAAACTCTGGATTATTAATAATAATTCCAACTGCTTTTGCCGTATCCATTGATGATCCTCCACCAATCGCGATGATATAATCAGCTCCTGATGCTTGATACGCTGCCACTCCATGTTGAACATTTTCAATTGTTGGATTTGCTTTAATATCTGAATAAATTTCATAAGGTAATCCTGCCTCATCTAGAACAGCTGTGACTTTATCCGCTACCCCAAACTTAATTAAATCTGGATCGGTACAAACAAATGCCTTTTTAAATCCACGGCGTAACACTTCGTCTTTAATCACTTGAATAGATCCTGCCCCATGGTAAGATGTTTCATTCAAAACAATACGATTTGCCATTTTCCAATTCCCCTTTTCTCATCAGTAGCCTCTCGCTACTTAAAATAATACTTAGCAACTTCATTATGCTTTAATTCTATCACTAAGATAAAGTTATCCCTTCTTTTTAGTTAATAAAGTCCATATTCAAGTCATCAAAATCTATCACCTTATCAACTAAAAGCAAGACTATTATAATGCTTTCTCAGTAAAGAAAATCGTCAAAAAATAAAGGAAACATCCGACTTTATTATTTTAACCTCTCTTTAAATGAATCAAATTGGAAAGATTAAGAAATAAACCTGTCATTCATTTAGAGGTATCGCTCTTCGAGTGAATTAAATTAATAGAACCTACGTACTCAGTCTTTCTCGGATAAAGCCTAGATTAGAAAATATCTCAAGAAAATTAAGCTAATAAAAATCCTAGTCACAAAGCGACTAGGATTTTTATTTAATTGGTATCACTTATTGGATTTTAAAATTTAATTAACCTATCGTTATTTGTTCTTCGGGATAATTAAATCTTGGTGCTGCTGTTTGATAAGCCCATAAGCAGGCAATACTAAATGGACCTAAACGCCCAATAAACATGATGATACACAAGATGAGTTTGTTCGCTATATTTAAGCTCGGTATAATTCCAGTTGATAATCCGACTGTTCCTGTTGCGGCAATCACTTCAAATAAAATACTCTGAAGTGATAACTCAGGTTGAATCAATAAAATAAAAAACGTTCCAACAAATACAACTGAGATTGCTAGTAAAAAAACACTAAATGCCTTAATAATACTTTCAGCTGGAATTCGGCGATAAAAGGCTGTAACAGGACGATTAGTGGCAAAAGATTTAATAGTTTTTATAATGGTAAATAACGTCGTTGTTTTAATTCCACCACCGGTTGAACCAGGAGATGCCCCAATAAACATTAAGACCATTAAAATAAGAAGTCCAGCTTGTGAAAAATCATCAATAGGAATGGTAGAAAAACCAGCTGTACGTGCCGAAATACTATGGAAGAAAGCATCAAACCAACTAAAGCCTTCTGATAATTTTAACAAAATGGTTCCGATGATTAATAAAGAGGCTGTTGTTACCATGACAATCTTTGTATTCATACTACATTTTTTGAAATTTCTTTTATGATAGATATCAAGCATGGTGACGAATCCAATCCCTCCTAACCCAATTAGAGTAGCTGTTGTCAATAGCAACACATAATGATGTCGGTATGGAATTAAATTCTGTCCTCCACCTAAAATATCAAATCCCGCGTTATTAAAGGAAGCAATCGCATGAAAGGCACTGATTCCTAAAGCTTCCCAAAACGGATAATGTTGAATGAATGTAAAAAAACTAAGAATCATGCCTACTAACTCAATCACCAGAGTTAATTGTAAGACCGATTTGACTAATCGAACGACTCCACTCAACGAATTAAAGTTTAGCCCTTCCATCAATAATAATCGATGATAAACTCCAAATTTCCTTTGCATCACTAAGATAAAAATAGCACCTACTGAAGTTACCCCTAATCCACCTATTTGAATCAGTAATGCAATGACTAGACGACCAAAAGCATTAAACTGTTCAGCTGTTTCAATGGAAATCAAACCGGTCACGGTAACTGCACTAGTTGAGGTAAATAAAGCATCGATATAACTGACATAAGTCCCTGGCATATGCGCAATTGGCAAGGCAAGTAAAACAGATCCTATTAGAATAACTGACATAAAACCTAAAGCAACATATTGAGTCGGTCCTAAACGTTTAGTCCGTAACACAAATCTTCCCTCCAACTTATACTCTCTTCTCTTTTATGATAATATGACACTATTATAACTCTGACAAATGTCGAAAATAACCAAATTTTTACTAAATTGATTTTTTGTTATCATATCATGGACCTATAAAAAAAGCTAGAATGTATACCTCTAGCCTTTGAAAAATTTTATAAATAGTTAACTGAGTTTTATCTTTTACTATCTTCTCGCGAAATCAACAAAAATAAATTTATCCGGTCGATGGCGAGATTCAGTATATTGGAACAAGCTTGTATCCACTAAATAGGTATAACTTCTAACAACCGCAACCATATCAAAGTTTTTTAAATCTAAGTATTTTCGATCCTCATCGGTTGCCATTTGAACTGTGATTTCTTTATTAGCATATGCCACTTTCAAACCAAGTTCACCTTCAATATATTCGTATAAAGAGTCTTGGCAGGCTTCCTCTGTTAAATGATCAACATATTTGCAAACCACATAGTCTTTATCTAAAATAACCTTTTCGCCATCAATGGTTCTAGAACGGACAATTTTCCACACAGGTTCTTCAGCATTTAATTCCAAGTTTTTACGAATCGATTCTCGTGGAATTTGTTTCTCTAAAAGTTCAACAGTTGTCTTTGCATTACGACCTGAACGCTCGGTAATTTCTTTAAAACTGACAACTCCCGAAACTGGGAAATTTAATTTATTTATATCAAGTACAAAAGACCCTTTTCCTTTTGTCTTTTGTATATATCCATGTTGTTCTAGCATACTTAACGCTTTACGGACGGTATCTCTTGAGACTTGATAGTGGCTAATTAAGTTTTTCTCAGAAGGTAACATACTGGTTGGCTCATAAATACCACTTTCAATTTGACTTACAATGTCATTATAGACTCTTAAATATTTTTTATCCATCGTCATCACCGTAAAACATTTTAACACATATACGGATAAGATAAAAAGCAGTAAAACTTTTTCAAAGAAAAAAATTTACTGCTTTTTGTGGGATAACTCATTGTTTCTTATTAAAATTCTATCGGAATAACTTATTATTTTTCTAATTAACTTTCAATATAGTAAGCAATTGATTCATATGGACGAAGTGTGATTTTTTCTGCTAACTGCTGGCTATCTTTGTAGTTTGAAATTAAAATTTTAGCATCACTCACTAACTCAACTGGCATTTCAACTTCTGTTTCTTTTCCATAGTAATTATTTAAAACAATTAATTTTTGATTATCTAAGGTACGCATATAGGCTAATACTTGTGGATGATCCATTAACATCATTTCAATATTACCATCTGAGATAATGTCATACTCTTTACGTAAAGCAATTAATTTTTTGTAATGATAGAAGACTGAATCTTGATCTTTTAAAGCTGCTTCTGCATTGACTTCTTCGTATGATGCACCTACTGGAATCCAAGGTGTTCCACTTGTAAATCCAGCATTCTCTGTCGCATCCCATTGAACTGGCGTACGAGAATTATCACGTGATTTAGCACGTAAGATTTCTAAAATTTCTTCCTCTTCAATTCCTTGCTCTTTTAAAATATTAAAGTAATTAATGGCTTCGACATCACGGTATTGTTCAATTGTTGTGAAATAAGGATTTTTCATTCCGAATTCTTCACCTTGATAAATGTACGGTGTTCCACGCATTAAGTGAATCGTTGATGCTAACATCTTAGCACTTTCCTTATGATAATTCACATCGTCTCCAAATCGTGAAATCGCACGTGGTTGATCGTGGTTACACCAGAAGACTGCACTCCATCCATTTCCAGCTTGCATACCTTCTTGCCACTCTTTGAAGATATCTTTTAACATGGCAAAATCAAAGTCCATTAATGTCCACTTATCTCCATCTTTATAATCCACTTTTAAGTGGTGGAAATTAAACACCATTGATAATTCTTTTTCCTCTGGATTTGAATATCTTATACAATTATCAACAGATGTTGAAGACATTTCCCCTACTGTAATCACATCAGGATGTTTACCAAATGAGTTTTCGTTTAATTCTTTTAAGTACTCATGAATTTTAGGTCCGTCTGTATAGAAACGACGTCCATCTCCGATTGTATCATCTTCAAAAACTTCAGGTTTTGAGATTAAGTTAATAACATCTAAACGGAATCCTTTAACCCCTTTTTCTAACCAGAAGTTAACTACTTTATAAATTTCTTGGCGTACTGCTTCGTTTTCCCAGTTTAAATCACCTTGTGTAACATCGAATAAATGTAAATAGTATTGATCAAATTCTTCAACGTATTGCCAAGCAGATCCACCAAATTTAGAAATCCAGTTTGTCGGAGCTTGCCCCTCTTTTCCGTCTTTGAAAATATAGAAGTTTTTATAAGTTTCATCACCTGACATCGCCTTTTTAAACCATTGATGCTCAGTTGAGGTATGGTTAAATACCATATCAAGCATAATCTCAATTCCACGAGCTTGTGCTTGTTCCACTAATAATTCGAAATCTTCCATCGTTCCAAAACGTGGATCAATGTTGTAATAATCAGCTACGTCATATCCGTTATCTTTTTGTGGCGAGATATAGAATGGAGTTAACCAAATGTAATCGACTCCAAGTTCTTTTAAATAATCTAATTTCTCTACTACCCCAATTAAATCCCCAAGTCCATCACCATTCGAATCATTAAATGATTTTGGATAGATTTGATAAACAACGCTTTGTTTAAAGTTTTTCATGATGTAAGCCCTCCTATTTTTCATGAGAATGCGAGAAAAGGGAACAACTTCTTAAAGAAGTGAACCCTAAACCCAAAATTATTTTCTTATAATATTATTTCATACCCGAGTATTTCCTAGCTAGTAAGGATTGTCCCTTTCCATATCAAGAGACTCGATTTTTATTTTTTTAATTTACGTTTTGCTAGTACAACAGTTAAGATGAATGGAACAACAATCGCAACCACCATTGCTACTGCAAACATTAACATGTGTGCTGGTTGAATTGATAAGATACCAGGTAATCCACCAATACCTACCGAGTTAGCCATAACACCTGTTGCAACTGAGATAACTGCTGCAATTCCCGAACCGATCATTCCGGCAATGAATGGGAATCCGTATTTCATATTGATACCGAAGATAGCTGGTTCAGTTACCCCTAAGTAAGCTGAGATACAAGCAGGAACTGAAACTTGTTTTTCTTCTTCATTTTTGCGATTTACATAAATCATACCAAGAACAGCTGAACCTTGAGCAATATTTGATAAAGCGATCATTGGCCATAACATTGTTCCACCAAACTCAGCAACTAACTGTAAGTCGATTGCGTTTGTCATATGGTGTAATCCTGTAATAACTAATGGTGCATAAGCAAATCCAAAAACTCCAGCAAATAACCATGAGAATGATGATGTTAATCCAGCATATACAACTCCTGAAATCCAAGAACCAATTGCCCATCCAATAGGACCAAGTACTGTGTGTGCTAATAATACAGTTGGTACTAATGAGAAGAATGGAACAATAATCATTGAGATTGAATTTGGTGTAATTTTTTTGAAGAATCGCTCTAAGTAAACTAAAGTAAATCCGGCTAACATAGCTGGGATAACTTGTGCTTGATATCCAATCATATTAACTTGAGCAAATCCAAAATCCCAAACTGGAGCGACTGCATCTCCACCAACTGCGTAAGCATTTAATAACTGTGGTGAAACTAATGTAATCCCTAGAACAATACCAAGAATTTGTGTCGTTCCCATTTTCTTAGTTACAGCCCATGTAATTCCGACCGGTAAGAAGTGGAAGATTGCTTCCCCAATTAACCATAAGAAGCTATGAACACCTGACCAGAATTGTGAGATTTCAACTAATGTCTTTGTTCCATCTTCGAACATTTTAATGTCACCAATGACATTTCTAAATCCTAAAATTAACCCACCAATGATGATAGCTGGAATTAATGGTGAGAAAATTTCAGCTAAGTTAGCCATTAAGCGTTGAATCCAACTCATATTTGATTTAGCAGCTTCTTTTACATCTTCTTTACTTGCATCTTGAATACCTGCTACAGATTTGAATTCATTATAAAATACGGCAACGTCATTTCCAATAATAACTTGGAATTGTCCTGCTTGTGTAAATGTTCCTTTTACGCATGGTAAAGCTTCAATTTTTTCTACTTCAGCTTTTTTTGGATCATTTAAAACAAATCGCATACGTGTCATACAGTGTGTGACAACGGCAACGTTTTCTTTTCCACCAACAAATTGTAAGAGTTGTTGAGCCTCTTGAGTAAATTTCCCCATAATGTACCTCCTTAAGTTTTTTTATTATGAATCGTTCATGTCCTTCATCCCCAAACATGTACGTATATGTTTGTTGCTACACACTTATTCTAACCTGTACGTATATGTTTGTCAACACAGTTTTTACACCGTTTACATTTTTTATGTATACATTTTCAAAAAAACTCCTTCGACAAAATACGACAAAACTATTGATATTATCACGCTTTCATCATCTTTATTTTTATTATTTTTCCCTAAAAATTTTTTTTAAAAATAAAAAAATCATCAGCATAAACTGATGATTTTAACTATAATTTTTTTAAATCTTTCGCTATCTCATTCATACAATCTTCTGCTTGCGGATAAACGCCACACTTATCTAAAAAGGCATGATCCATCCCCTTATACTGAATATACCTAACTTCAACTCCGGCTGCGTTTAAACGATTAACGTATGCCTCATCCTGTAAACGTAAAAAATCATACTCTGCGCTCACAATCAAAGTTTTTGGAAATTGACTCAAATCCTCTACCATTAATGGAGATAATTCTGGATGAACAAGTGGTATTTCATCACGAACATATAACTCATTGATTAACGGCATGCAATTTTTTATACTATGAATCGTACGCTTAACTAATTCATCATCAGACTCAAATGTATACTGATCTAAACTAAATTGATAACCTTCTTCTGATAATGAAACAACTGGATATAATAAAGCCATATACTTAATTCTTCTTAAACTTTTGACATCTCTTAATACACAACCTGCAGCCAAATTACCACCTGCACTATCACCCGAAATTCCAACACGATTGGAATCAATTCCTAAATCATTAGCATGATTAAAAATATAATTTACAACAGTGTCACAATCATTTAATCCATGTGGAAAAGGAGCCTCAGGAGATAAACGATAATCAATTGAAACAACGACTACGTGCGCTTTTTGAGCCATTGCTTTACATGGATTTTCAACTACATTTAAGTCTCCACCATAAAATCCCCCACCATGAATAAAAATAAGCGCTGGTAATAACCCTTTATGATTGATAGGATAATAAATTCGAACTGGGACACCATCTAAGATTTCATGTTTTACGATAATTCCTTCACTGATATCCAAGTTATCAAATCCCATTCCCTGTCTGATACGACCAATTTCAATTCCTTCAAATACCGTATCATCAACTTTTGAGAATTCTACTTTTGGTTTTAATCGCTGAATCTTTACACGTGGGTCAAGTCCCTTCGTTAATTCCGGTACTTCTTTTATTTGTGTTGGTACGCCATTAATCGTAATCATTTTAATTTTCGATAATTTGTCTAAGCATTGTTGATAATTTAAAATCATGATGGCCTCCTAAAAATAATCATCTATAATGTATACCTATCTTTATATTTCCGTTAGTCTAACATGTAGATAATTAATTGTCAACGATTTCAAAAAAGGAGCTATTTCTAGCTCCTTTTACTATGTCGTAACTAAATCTTTTAACTGACTTATCTCCTGAGATGCATTTGGCTGGTTAGCAAAATTTGAAGTTTCCTTAAGATTCTCAAAAGCAGTTGAAATCATTAGTTTGATACGATTCAGTTGATTGACCTCACTCGCACCAGGATCATAATCGATAGCCACAATATTAGTTCCTGGATACAGTCGTTTAAGTTCTTTAATCATTCCTTTCCCCGTCACATGATTTGGTAAACAGGCAAAAGGCTGCATACAAATAATATTTTTTACATCCATTTCAATCAGTTCAATCATTTCCCCTGTTAATAGCCAACCTTCTCCTGTTTTATGACCTAAAGAAACAACAGATTCAGCACCTTGTGCTATTTCTTTAATGGTTTTAGGTGGTTCAATCAAGTGACTATTTTTAAGAGCCTCTTTCATTAGACGTCGGTACTTCTCAATGACCTGAATGACTGATTGTCCCAAGAGCTTAGACCATTTTGATTTCAATAATAATTTATCTTCTTTGGAATAGGAACAATATAATAAGAAATCAATGAGTCCTGGGACTACAGCTTCTGCTCCTTCAGCCTCAACCAATTCTACAACATTATTATTAGCCGTTGGATGAAACTTTACTAAGATTTCTCCTACTAATCCAACACGTGGCTTTCTAATACGACGAATTGGTAAAGCTTCAAAATCTTTAATCATATCCTCAATATTTTCTTTATATTGTGTTTGATTAGGTGCCATTAAAGCCGTACTACAAATCTGTTCCCACTTTATATATAGTTGATTAGCTGACCCCTTAACGATTTCATACGGACGTGTTCGATATAATAAACTCATTAATAAATCACCGTAAACTAACGCCATTAAAGCACGGTTAATCAGTGGCCAACTTATTTTAAATCCTTCATTTTTTTCAAATCCTTGGGCACTTAATGAAATAACTGGAACTTGTTCAAAACCTGCATCCTGAAGTGCCTTTCTTAAAAATCCAATATAGTTCGTTGCGCGACATCCTCCACCTGTTTGCGTAATTAATAAAGATGTCTCATTTGGGTTATACTTACCAGATTTTAAGGCGTGAATCATTTGGCCAACAACTAAAATAGCGGGATAACAGGCATCATTATTTACATACTTTAACCCCTCATCAACCGCTTCATGGTCAAGAGATGGAAGAACTTCTACTTGATACCCTGATGCTTGAAAAGCAGCTTGTAAGAGGCCAAAATGAATCGGTGACATCTGAGGAGCTAAAATAGTATGTGTTTTTTTCATTTCTGTTGTAAATTCAATCGGATGATAAGTATTATCCACTTTAAGACGCTTAAAATGATTTTTTTCTCTCTCAAGCATCGTTGCTTTTAAAGAGCGTAATCGAATTCTTGCAGCCCCTAAATTATGGCCTTCATCAATTTTTAATGTTGTGTAAACTTTTGAATGAGCAGCTAAAATATCATGTACCTGATCTGTTGTCACCGCATCAAGTCCACATCCGAAAGAATTTAATTGTACCAATTCTAAATCATCTCTAGTTGCAACATAACTTGCGGCATTATATAAGCGAGTATGGTAAGTCCACTGATCCATTACACGAAGTGGTCGCTCTACTTCACCTAAATGAGAAATTGAATCCTCTGTCAATACAGCCATTCCAAGTGAATTAATCATCTCAGGAATTCCATGATTAATATGCGGATCAACATGATAAGGACGACCTGCCAACACAATCCCTTTCATGTTATGGTCCTCTAAATAGGCCAGTGTTAATTGACCATTTTCACGAATATCTCGTTTAAAATTCTCAAACTCTTTCCATCCCTTATCAACACTTTCACGAATTTCTTTCCAGGGGATATTAAAATCTTTAAAAACTTCGTGCAATCGTTTAGCTAATTTATCTTTTTGATCAAATGGCAGAAAAGGTTTAAGGTATAAGATATCTTTTTCACGTAAGACATCTAAATTATTTTTAATCACTTCTGGATATGAAATAACAATTGGGCAGTTGTAGTGATTATCTGCCTTTTTATCTTCTTGTTTAGAATAAGTTAACGATGGATAAAAGATAAAATCCACCTTTTTTTCAACGAGGTTCATGATATGACCATGCACGAGTTTCCCAGGATAACAAACCGATTCAGATGGAATGGTCTCCATCCCTTTCTCATAAAGCTGATTAGAAGAAGGATCGGATAAAATCACACTAAAGTTTAAATTTGTAAAAAAGGTGACCCAGAATGGATAGTTTTCATACATATTTAAAACACGTGGAATTCCAACGGTTCCTCGTTTCGCAACCGATGCTTCAATGGTTTTGTAATTAAATAAACGATTATATTTATAACGAACTAAGTTAGGAATAGGACGTACTTCTGCCATTTTACCGGCCCCTCGTTCACATCGATTTCCCATCGTAAAACGTTCGCCATCTTTAAATTTATGAATAGTCAGTAAACAGTTATTTGAACATAATCCACATCTTGCACTTCGACTAGTTAACTCAAAATGTTCTAATGATGCTTGATTAATTAACGTTGAGACTTCCCCTTCTACATAACGCTCTTTTGCAATTAAAGCAGCTCCAAAAGCACCCATAATTCCTGAAATATCCGGTCGAATAGCTTGACGATTTGATAACTTTTCAAAAGCTTTTAAAACAGCATCATTATAAAAAGTTCCACCTTGAACCACAATTTTTTGTCCCAATTCTTCAGGATTTCTAAGTTTAATCACTTTAAATAGAGCATTTTTAATAACTGAATATGAAAGCCCTGCAGAAATATCCCCTACTTTGGCACCTTCTTTTTGTGACTGCTTGACTCTTGAGTTCATAAAAACCGTACATCGCGATCCTAAATCAACCGGATTCGAAGCATTGATAGCAGAATTCGCAAAGTCTTCGATGCTCAAATTCATTGATTTTGCAAAAGTATCTAAAAAAGACCCACAACCTGAAGAACAAGCTTCATTTAATAGGATACTTTCAATATTTCCATTTTTAATTTTTAAACATTTCATATCCTGTCCACCAATATCTAAAATACAATCGACACCCGGACAAAAGAAATCTGCCGCCTTATAATGGGCAATCGTTTCAATTTCACCAATATCCACTTTTAAGGCAGCTTTTAATAAGGCCTCTCCATATCCTGTAACAGTAGCTTTAACAATATGAGCCTCTAAAGGGAGTTGGTCATACAATGTTTTTAAAACACTAATCGTTGATTGCAAAGGACTGCCTTCATTACTTCCATAATAAGAAAAACAAAGGTTCCCGTCTTCATCAATGAGGGCAACTTTTGTTGTCGTGGACCCAGCATCAATTCCTAAAAAACAGTTGCCCGTTAAAGTAGATAACTCTCGTCGTCCTACTTTGGACATTTGATGACGTTTTATAAAAGAATCATACTCATCATCTGATTCAAATAACGGTGCTAATCGAACCGATTCAGACGTGTGAACCTCTTTAATCGTTTGTAAAGAGTCCATAAACTGAGAAAAAGAGATCACTTTAGAATCCATTGAGGATAAGGCAGCTCCTTTTGCTACATATAGTTGAGAATCATTAGGAAGAATGATCTCCTCAGGCTTTAATTCCAGAGTTTCAATAAATCGATTTCTTAATTCTGATAAGAAGTATAAAGGTCCCCCTAAAAAGGCAACATTTCCACGAATTGGACGTCCACAGGCAAGCCCACTAATCGTTTGAATGACAACAGCTTGCAAAACTGAAACAGCAATATCTTCTTTTGCGACTCCTTCATTGATGAGAGGTTGCACATCGGTTTTAGCAAACACCCCACAACGGGCAGCAATAGGATGAATGACTTTATAATGTTTTGCAAGCTCATTTAACCCAAGGGTATCAACTTGTAATAACGATGCCATTTGATCAATAAATGCGCCGGTTCCACCTGCGCAAGTTCCATTCATGCGTTGTTCAATTCCATCTTTAAAATATGTGATTTTAGCATCCTCTCCCCCAAGTTCAATTGCAACATCAATTTGAGGATAGTAACGTTTTGTCACTTTTGTTGAAGCCACAACTTCTTGAATGAACGGAATATTTAGATGTTTAGCTATTGCAATTCCACCAGAACCTGTCATATTCACCGTAATATTATAATCTTTAAACTGTTCATACGCCTGTTTTAAAACAACGGTTAATGTTTTTAAGATGTCAGCAAAATGACGCTCATATGAACTAAATAGAAGCTCTTCTTTTTCATTTAAGATAACGGCTTTTACCGTTGTTGATCCCACATCAACCCCAATATGAATAAGTTTTTGTGTCATACTTACGCAGCTAACCTGCTCCCCTCCTTTATTGATACAACTTTTCCTTAACTCCTTTTTATCAATTTTCGATTCATATTTTCCATTTACAGTATATGGATGGTTTTTTCAATTTAGACTAAAAAAAAGCTAACTACT
>NZ_AEXQ01000094.1:0-11888 GCF_000191865.1 Turicibacter sp. HGF1 | reverse complement strand
TTTATTATTGTTCTAAATGATTATTTGGATGATTAATATTATCGACAAAATCTTTTGCTTTCTCCATTAAATCTTCTGTTTTATTAGCTACTTTTTTAGAAGCATGTTGAACACCTTGTACCATATCCTCTGCTAACTCTTCAGCACCACGAGCTGCTTTTTTAGCACCTTTTGAAATACCGTGAGCCATATCTTCCGCTAACTCTTCAGCACCACGAGCTGCTTTTTTAGCTCCATATTTTAAATCTTCAGCTAAATCTTCAGCTTTATTTGCCACTTTTTTAGCTAAATGTTCTGTATCTGTTACAACCTTTTCATATTTATCATGAGTTGACATAAGTATACCTCCTTAAATTGACTATAAGACCGTTTGAAGTGTTTCTCTTAAAATATCCACTGATTTATGAAGTTGATCGCGTTCTTCTTTTGTAATATTTAAATTATATACTTCACGTACTCCATTACGATTAATAATGGCAGGAACTCCTGTGAAGATATCTTTAATTCCGTATTGTCCATTTAAATAAGCTGAAACTGGTAAAACACAATTTTCATCATTTAAAATAGCTTTGACAATACGTGTTGTACACATCCCAATACCGTAATAAGTTGCACGTTTACGATCGATAATGTGATATGCTGCATCACGAACATTCACATAAATTTGCTCTAAATCTTCAAATTTATATTGTGGATCGTCTTGAATAATATCTAGTAAAGGTTTTACCCCAACTGTTGTGTGAGACCATAAAGGTGTTTCTGTATCACCATGTTCCCCAACAATGTATCCATGCACGTTACGTGGATCCACATTTAAATATTTACCAATTTCATGTCGTAAACGAGCTGTATCAAGCGTTGTACCTGTCCCGATGACACGATGACGTGAAAGACCCGATTCTTGCCAGGCAACATATGTTAAAACATCTACTGGATTACTTGCAATTAATAAAATTCCATTAAATCCTGATTTCATCACATTTTTAACCACATCGCGCATAATTTTAGCATTACGTTCAACTAAAGCTAAACGTGTTTCTCCTGGTTGTTGATTAACACCAGCTGATACGACAACAATATCTGCAGTACCACAATCAGCATAAGTTCCTGCCCAAATTTCAGTTTTATCAGGAGCAAAGGCAATACCATGACTTAAATCCATTGCTTCTCCTTCTGCTTTATCATGGTTAACATCAATTAAAACTAGCTCCTCAATTCCACCTTGATTAATAATTGAGTACGCAAAACTCATTCCAACAAAACCTGTTCCGACTAATACAACGCGTCTTACTCCACTTTTCAACTTTTACACCTCTAATCAATCTTACTTTTATTGGTAGCCTCTTTAGAGTCACGCTACTATCTTTAGTATTTAAATCAACATCAGATTTATGCGAAAAAAATTGAATTTTGGTGAATTAAACTAAATTACGTAAAATAAAAAAACTATTGAATTGGCTAACTAAATCACACAACTGATCCCTTATTTTTCTACTATACGAACCTTATCCCTTTCCGCACTTTAATCAGCTTAAAAAAATGAAGATTACCTCTAAAAAATTTATCAAATCATTAAAAATATATCCAACTTTTGAATTAAATTTAAATTTCATTTTTTAGATATAGCTTTGAGTTATATATAAAATTATCTATTTTTACCTTCCATTAGATGTGCTATACTTATTTCAATTCATACATTTAGGGGGCTTTCTTCATGGAACAATTTAGCTTAACAATTGATCCACAACCATACAGAGATTTAGCTTTTTGTTATTGTGGAATGCATGAATGCGAACCTGGACATTCGTATGGTCCAGCTATCCGTCCAACATTTTTACTTCATTTTGTTTTAAAAGGTAAAGGTGCCTATTATTTAAATGATCAAAAATACGAAATTAAAAAAGATCAATGCTTCTTAATCCGCCCTAATGAATTAACTTTTTATCAAGCTGACCAAGAAGATCCTTGGACTTATATTTGGGTTGGCTTCGATGGACAGATGGCAAAAAAATATTTAGAACATGCTGGTTTTATTGATAATCGCTTAGTATTAAATGTCCATGATTGTGAAACCTTGAAGTCCTATGTCGCAGAGATGTTAAATTGTAATAAATCAACTCATGCGAACGAATTAAAATATCAAGGGCTTCTTTATCTCCTTCTTTCTAAACTCTCAGAATCGAGTCATATTCAAACAAAACAACCAAGCCTTCAAGAAGATAATCACTATGTGAGTAAGGCCATTGAATTTATCGAAAATAATTACTTTAACTATATTAAAGTGAGCGATATTTCCCACTATCTATGTTTAAATCGCACTTATTTAACTTCACTTTTTCAAAAGCATTTAGGAATGTCCCCCCAGAACTTTTTGATTCAATTTCGAATGACTAAGGCGGCAGATTTATTACTTCAAACCGATTTATCTGTCGCTAATATTTCGCACTCTTGTGGATACAGTGATCCCCTTGCTTTCTCAAAAGCTTTTAAAAAAGCAAATGGGATTTCACCAAGTGAATACCGTCATTTAAACCATTAAAAAGCCAGGATCGCCTGGCTTTTACTGTATATGATAAGGTTGTAAGTCATTAATGAAAGGTAATTTTTCTAGTAAATACGTTGCTAAATTAACCCCAGGCCCTACAAACAGAGTCAAAATAATTGTTCCACCCCCAATAGGACCTTGCAATAACAAAGCAATAATCATACAAATAGCATCCATCATTAGTTTAGCTGTTCCAATTTTCAGGTTACTTACTTCGCTAATAGAAACCGTAATATCATCATTTGGATGAGCCGGTAATTTAGGCTTTAAGTAAAGTGCTAATCCTGTGCAGACCAAAATAACAGCGATACTAAATACTACAATTTTTTGCATTAACGTTTCAGGTACAATAGGACTCACAACAAACACCCAAAACTCAGTTCCGATAGCCATAAAAAAAGCCGTAATCAACGTTGTGAACTTTGGTCTTTCACATCTGATACAAGTTGAAATCGCAATTGCTAACAAAGCCATGACAAAAATAACAATTGAAAGGTTAATATTAAGTCGGTGAGCCAAAGCGAAATTAATTGAATCAATCGAACCTACTCCTAAATCAGATTGTACCGTCAACGAAACCCCAAGTGTTAACATCATAATACCTATCAAATACAAAACATAATCCCTCTTATTTCTCTTCATCTTTTTATCCCCTCTTTTACTAAATCATGACTAATTATAGCGTTTTTTAAAAGAGTTAAACATCTCAAAATGTTTGAATTAGATGGTCAAATGTTAGGTATTGAATAAGAGAAACTCTCGCCCTGATGTGCGAGAGTTTTTCTTATTTATGCCCTATTGATGTGACTTGTGTTAATTGAAACTCACCATTGTTTAAAGAAATGTTAAACGCCTGTCCAAATCCTTTAACAAGCCGACCTTTAAGTGGGACTAACTCAAAGAAATCAAAGTCTAATGTTTTTAAAACCATCATCATTTGAGCTCCTTGTCGTCCATCAAATAATTCTAATAACTCCTTGCTTGACTCAACTTTTGAAGCTATACATTCAAAAGAAACGCGTTCTCTTGCAAAGACCGTTTTACAATCTGCTTCATCTTCAATTAGCATGACTGAACACTGTGGATTTTGCACTAAATTATGATAATGTGCAGCAGCCTTACTAATATAAATATAGATTTTTTGATCTTTCATCATAAAAGGTGCATAACTAATTTCAGGCATTTTATTTTCATTTAATGAACTAATCATTAAACTTTTCTGATTTAATAATGTTTCCATTTCTTACATCCTTACTATTTGATATTTAATATTTTTTCAATAACGAAAAGCATCCCTCTAAATCCCATATAGGGCGTATATGGATAAATCAAAACTTGATTTAAATTAGGGTTACTAACCTGTAACTCTAATTTAGCTTGATGTTCCATCTCTAAGCTTGGACCATCTCCACAAATCATGAATAGTTCTTTAGATTTTAAATATTTTATTCTTTCTAATTCAGGGCGACCAGATATCCAATCTGCTTCTACTTCCGTTTGGTACAATACTTCTAAACGATCAGTAGCAAGTCCTAGCTCTTTTAAAATAGCGTCAAATCCTAGCACCGTATCATAGTCACCAAAAATCGCGCATTCCTTTGTTTCTTTATAAAATAAAAATTTACGTTTTAAACTAAACAAATGCTTTTTTACTGCTTCAACTTCTGCATTTAGATACTCTCGATTCACTTCATACCCATCGATTTTATTAACTGCTTCAATAAAATCAATCGTATTTTGAAGGCCATATACATGGTGATAAATATACGGAATTCCGTAAGTTTTCTTCATCCACTTAGCAGCTTTCAAGGCTTCTTTGCGCATAACAATATTTAAAGACGCACGACTAGCCTGTTCAATTTCTTCAACAGTTGTCTCACATGTGAAAACTGTTTGAACTTCCTTGTTAAAGAAGAGCTTCATCATACGTTTCATTTCTTCAACATCAGAAGCATAATTATATTTATCAATCGTACAGCCTAAAATATTATATTTATTAACATCACGAGGATAATCACCAACTAACTTCTTCACGAGTAATTCTAATGTTTGTTCAACTCCAATATGATATTGATGCTTAAGCCCTCCAGTCGTGATGGCAATAAGTTTAGACTGAACTTGACTTTGTAAATCGCTACACACACTCTCAATATCCGCACCAATAATTGAGGAAATCGAAGAAGCCATGAAAAAAATGTATCGAGGTTTAATATTCTCATCAACCTCTAAAATAGCTTTTTCTAATCGATCATACTTTCCAAACGTTACATCACTTTGATCCATATGGGTTGAATAAATACGAGAACCTTCCCCTGCATTCAAACTTCCAATTCCCTCAACTGCATAGTGAGTTGTTCCTGCAGGGCCAAACTCAATGATACAGGTATCTTTAATCGAACAAAGCGTCCAAATCGATCCCATCCGATCATTTGCAACCGGATAATATTTACATAGCTGCATGTTTGCCACCTCCCATTGGTTTAGAATCTTCAGTCATTAACTTAATCATATCTTGCATGACACCAATTGGGAGCTCATAACCGATTTTTTGAGCGTGAGCATCAAAGGTCATTTGCATCATTCCTTTTTGTTTTAATAACATTGGACTTTCATGACCTACATACAAATCTGCCCCAATCGTATCGTATAACTCTCGTAATGGCGCAATATTTGCAATACGACTAATATAAGGATTATAGCCTTTGTCTAATAAACTCTCCTTATAAGGTGAATCTTGCTCATATAATTCTCGTAATTGAACAAAGACGGGTTCTAAGCCTAAATCACTTAAGAAATCGACCATTTCAAGTGCCATCATTGGCGTATTTCCATAAATTAATTTTTTCCCTTTTAATAGTGAATAACATTTCATGGCTAACTGTTCGTAACGTGCCTTAACTTGTTTTAAATCTCGTGAAAAATCAATTTCAAGTATTTTCGATAACTCTTCATAATTTTTAGAAATAGTCTCTACATTTAAATGCTTATCAAAGTATAGATACTCAATATTAAATTTTCGCTTCATTTCTTTCGCTAAATCTAATCCAATCATATCTGTAACAATGTTTAACTTAGCAGTTGAAGCCTTTTTTATTTCAGCTATTGTACAACTTGAAGGGATAACGGTTTGGATTTGAACATCATATTTTTTTAATAACTGTACAAGTTCTGTTTCCTCTACCTTATCCTGACGATGTCCAATAATATTAACTCCTTCTTGTACCTCAACTTTTTCCATCGCATGACTTAAAGACTTTAAGGCTCGTGACATACCAGGAATATGTGAATTACATTTAAAATGTTCAGTGTTCACAACAAATATCGGAATCCCTACCTCTTCCTCAAGTGTATAAGGAATAGATGAATAATCCTCCCCTATTAACTCTGGAACACATGTCGTAACGAGCATGACTGCATCAGGATGTTCTATTTCAATAATCTCTTTTACTGCCCTCTCAACCTGTGCCACGGCACCAAATACGACTTCTTTATCATCAAGCACTAATGAATAAACACTATCTTTTCCTTTTTGACGATGATAAGCAAAGTTTTTCGTATAGTACGTACATTCACTTGTTCCAATGACAATCATTGTCATATTTTTAACATAAGATGCCGTTAAGGCAACGCCAAATAAAGGGCAATGTGTTCCTGGGAAAATAGCATGTGATAAACTTTTAATATCTTGGTCCGTCTTAATTTCACTCAGACGATTTAAACTCTCTAATGTATACATAACGATCCTCCTTTAAGCGGTCTTAATCGTTTGAATCGGATGAATACGCGGTTTATTTGAAATAGGATCGTTATCAATATCACATTCAATTTGATAAACATGCTTAATCATCTCTTGATTAATGGTTTCTACCGGTGTTCCATCTGATACGATTCTTCCTTGTTTCATAATCACTAATCGATCACTATATCGGCTAGCTTGGTTAAGTTCATGTAATACCATCACAATGGTTATCTTGAATTTCTCATTGATTTCACGCACAAGTTCCATAAGCTCAAGTTGGTGTGAAATATCAAGATAAGTCGTTGGTTCATCGAGCAGTAAAACATCAGGTGTTTGACAAAGGGCCTGTGCAATATAGGCCCTTTGTCGTTCACCACCAGATAAGGACCCAATAGGTTTATGTTTATAGTGTGCTAGCCCTGTTTGTTCAATTGCCCATTCTACTAATTCTTGATCTTCTGTCGTCTTACATTCAAACCATTTCTTATGCGGTAAGCGACCAAAATAAACAAGTTGCTCAACGGTTAAATCAGTCGGTGCTAAATTATGTTGTGATAACAAACATATTTTTTGAGAAATAAATTTATTTTTAAGTTTGGACAGCTCGTTATTTTCCAGTAAAACAGCCCCTCCCATTGGTTTAATCATACGTGATAATGTTTTAAGTAACGTTGACTTTCCACACCCATTTGGACCAATAATCGAGACCACTTGTCCTTTTTCAATTTTTAAGTTCAAATCTTTAATAATGATTTTATCCTCATAGCCAGCTGTTAAGTTCTTTGCTTCAATCATACATCAGTTCCCCCTTTTTCTTAATAAATATAAAAAGAATGGACCGCCTACAATCGACATAATTACCCCTACTGGAATTTCAATTGAACCACCTACTGTTCTTGCAAGTGTATCTGCAATTAAAAGTACAATTCCGCCAAGGACCATACTAAATGGAATCGTATATTTATGATCACTTCCCATTAACATTCTTGAAATATGTGGAACAATTAATCCGACAAAACTAATAATTCCAACAACAGCAGTCGAGGTAGCTGCTAAGAAAACAGCAACTAGTGAAATAATAAGTCGCGTTCGATTCACATTGAATCCCAAATTTGTCGCAGATTCTTCTCCAAGTTGTAAAACATTCGCACTTCGAATTAAAAATAAAGACAAGATTAGTCCAATGACGGAATACCAAACTAACATGTGAACATCTTGCCATGTTTTTGTTGCAAGACTCCCATTTAGCCATAAAATCGCACTTTGAATTTTATCACTATATAGTGTGGATAATAATGAGATAAAGCCTCCTAAGATCGTATTAATAGCAACCCCTGCTAAAACAACACGTTCAGGCTTTAATCCATTTTTCCATGCCATCATAAAAACTAATGCACAAGCAACACATCCTCCAATAAAGGCAGCAACAGGTAAGATACTTGCTAATTGTGGGGCTGTTAATAAAATGACAATTGCTGCGACACTAGCTCCACTTGAAACCCCTGTAATTCCTGGGTCTGCAAGTGGATTTTTCATCACTGATTGGAGTAAAATTCCTGAAACAGCTAAATTTGCTCCGACTAATGTCGCTAAAATATTTCGTGGTAATCGCATTTTATAAACAATGGTTGTCACAACCTTGTTATCGTTATTTTTTAAGGCACTTAAAATTTCACCTAAACTTAAATTAACACTCCCCACCGTTGAAAAGACAAAAATCAAACTCAGTAAAGTGATGAAAGATAAGATAATAATGATATATTTTTTATCTATTCTCATTTTTAGTTACCGTATAAGATTTCTCCAAGTTTTGTGATTGCTTCTGTTACTTTTAAATTTGCTGAAACATTGAAGATAGTTGAATCTAAATCATAAACTTTCCCATCTGCAACCGCATCTAATTGTTGATAAGCTTCATTTTTATCAAATGCTTCATCGAACATTTTAGATGTTTCTTCGATATTTCCGTGGGCAAAGCGTAAAACATAATCAGGATTTTGTGCTAAAATTTGTTCTAAACTGAATTGGATATATGCTGATTCAATGTTTGTATCAATCTCTGATGCAATATTAATCGCACCTAATGTTTTTGCAAGGTCTCCTAAATAAGAACTTTCTGTTGCTAACATGAAGTTGTCACCAGCACCAAAGATGATCGCAACTGTTGGGGCTTGTTCTGTTTTATTTGCTAAAGCAGCTTCCTCAGCTTGTTTTAATTGATTCAATAAAGTTGTTGCTTCATCTTGACGATTAATCGCATTCCCTAATTCGTTAATACTATTTAAAAACGCAGTGTATGTTCCTGTTTCAAAGAAGAAGGTATTCAATCCATACTCAGTTAAACGTTCCTCTACACTTGATTTAAAGCTAGCATCCATGATAAATAAATCAGGGTTTAATGATGCAACAATTTCTAAGTCTGGATTCATTGCTTGTCCAACTTGCGGTAAATCTTGATATCCATCAGGTAATGTTTGTGATGTTGCTGGTACTCCTAAAACTTCTGCATTTAATTCTGCTAACACTTGTGTTGCCGATACAGTTGCTGCAACAACTTTGATTTCTTCTACTTCTTTTTCAACATCTGTTGTTTCTTCCTCTTGTTTTGTACTTGATGATGTCTCATCCACAACTGGTATTTGCTCTTCTACTTCTGTTCCTTTTGATGATTGACATCCGACTAATAATGTTGTTGATACTAAGATCATTGATAATAAATGTTTAAACTTCATAACTCTTCCTCCGATATTTTGATATTTAAATAGCCTGTGTTAATTTAGTTGCTAATTCTAAATACACATTCGCCATTTGACTCTCTTTAATCTTTTCAATAACTGTTTTCCCATCATTTTCTGATAGTTGTACATCTTTATCACGTGGGATGTAATGGAAAATCTGACTATCGATTTCTGTTGCTAATTTTTCAACTAATTCAACTTCATTTTCAACATTTTTAGCGTTGAGAATTAAGCCTTTTAATCTAGCATAGCCTCGATTTTTAAATTGATTGATGGCTGTTGATATATTACTAGCAGCATACATCGACATCATTTCTCCTGATGTTACAATATAAACTTCTTCTGCATATCCGTTGCGAATAGGCATTGAAAATCCACCGCAAACAACATCACCTAAAACGTCATAAATTACGATATCAGGTTGATAAAATTCGAATGCTTTTAATTCTTCAAGTTTCTCAAAAGCGGCAATAATTCCTCTGCCTGCACACCCAACTCCAGGAGTTGGTCCCCCTGCTTCAACACACAAAACACCGTTATAACCTTCAAAGACAATATCTTCAAGTTTTGTGTCATCTCCCTTTTGATTCATGACCTCTAAAACGGTTGGAATAAATTTCCCATTCATTAAATTTTTTGTTGAGTCAGCTTTTGGATCACATCCAATTTGCATGACTTTGTATCCGAGTGTTGATAAAGCAGCTGATAAATTAGAGGTCGTTGTTGATTTTCCAATTCCACCCTTACCATAAATAGCGATTTTTCTCATTGCTTTTCTCCTTATTTTGTTGCATAATATAAAACATAATTGATAATCATTATCAATAGTTATTATAATGTAGCCAATTAAAACTTGCTTGAACAATATATAGAATTTTTGTAACTATATTAATTTGTTTTTGAAAACTAACTATTCTGGGGGAAATCATATGGATAAAATCCAACAAGTGTTATCTGATTTTTATCATTGTTTAACCATTCCAATCTCTTTTTTTAATGAACAAAAAAAAATGATTTTGAATCATGCAATGACACCAAATCTTAATAAGATATTAGATTCTTCTAATCTTTTTGACGACTATCAATCATCTAGTTCATCATTAATTTACATTTGTCGAGATGAAAAAATTCACTTCATTCTTTCTCCTCTTTACCAATATAAACAACAAAAAGGATTATTCGTAATAGGACCCTTTCATAGTGATGAAAATTTAATAAATAGCAATATTCCATTTAAACCACATTGCTGTTTAAAATCAATCGGAAAATTATTTGAAAGTATTGTTCGTCATCGCCTGTTTGAAAAACATCAATTTCATTCCTCTGTTAAAGAAGGAATCTATTTTATTCACAAATATTATGAAAAAGATATTAAACTAGATGAGGTTTGCCAGTATTTAAACCTTAATAAAAGTTATTTTTGTTCCATTTTCAAATCGGAGACGGGCATGACATTTTCACATTTTTTGAATCGTGTACGAATTGAAAAAAGTAAACAGTATTTAAAAGATAACCAATATAGTATTTTAGAAGTAGCCCTAGCAGTCGGATTCAATAATCATAATTACTATAGTTCTACATTTAAAAAACTTACAGGATTAACTCCTGCACAGTATCGACAAAAAGTTTCAAATGAATAAAAAGGCTTCTCTTAGATATTTTCTAAGAAAAGCCTTTTTTTACTTTATATTAAATCAATATGATCAATGCTTTCAATTCTAATGATTTTTGTCGTTAATTTTTTCTTTTGATCTGTGAAACTTATCTTAATCCATTCTTCATCAACATCAATTATTTCACATTCAAAATTCACTTTTCCTGCAAAGGCTAATGCTCCTTCACAACTCATGATGCAGTGTTTTCCAACTAAATCACGAATTATCTTTGACATTACTTGATCCCCCTCTAAATTTCTTTTGAGTTTATTAATCCGTTTTTCAAGTATTTGAACACGTGCTGGATAGCTACTATAAACAAGTATTATAACGAAAGCTAGAAATCCAAAATACTCCAAGTTCCATCGCCTCCTTACCTCATAATTAATTATACGTATCTGCCCTCTAAAATATATAAGTCCCGATTAATTTTCTATAGAAGAAAAGCTTATCTAAACTATCGTTCATCAAGATATCAACGAATTTAAATAACTAAAACTCAGTTTTAATATCTGGGTATTAATCATTTAGGATATAGTATTAAATTCATACCTAATATACAGATTTTTGAAGCTACTTGAGATCTGATTGTTTCTAAAAATAAAGATTTCGTATATGATAAAATAATGAGGTGAATTTTATGAAGAATAAAGTGATTATTCGTCGGGAAATTTTACAAAAAAGAGATGCTCTTTCAGATTGCGAAAGAACCAAAAAAAGCGAACTTATTTGTCAGCGATTAATGACTGATAAACGATTTATAGCGGCTGAGACAATTTTAGTTTACATGCCAATTAAAAGTGAGGTCTCAACCATTCGGTTAATTGAGAAAGCCTGGACACTTAATAAACGAGTTGGACTTCCAAAAATTCAAGGTGATGAGATGAATTTTTATGAGTGTCGTGATTTTAGTGAGTTAAGTTTAGGCGCTTTTAATATTCTTGAACCTAAAACCGAAGTATTAATTGAACCATCTCATGCATTATTGATTATGCCAGGTGTCGTTTTTGATCAGCATAAGCATCGAATTGGATACGGCAAAGGATTTTATGACCGGTATTTAAAAAATCACCCTAATCTTGAGACCATCGCTCTTGCTTTTGATTGCCAAATCATTGATTATTTCGAGGCAGAAGCTCACGATATAGCGCCAAATTTCATCCTAACGGAAAGTCATACTATATAATAAAAAGGTCACAGATATGAATTTC
>NZ_AEXQ01000095.1:0-32801 GCF_000191865.1 Turicibacter sp. HGF1 | reverse complement strand
AATAATCCTGTTTTTTTTCTATTAATGTTTATTTTTAGGAAGGGAAATTTTAATCACATAAGAATCCTCTAATTCTTCTGTTTCATGAGCAACTTTCATTCCTGTTTTTTCAACCATCATAATTGCTTGTTTAAACGTATTCATTGCAATACGATAATCTCTTGGAACACGAGAAATTGTTTTTGGCTTCGTCGGCTTTTGAACTGGATTTAATGTCTCATCAATTAAACGTTCTGTTTCTGATACATTTAAATCCTTTTCAATCACTTTATTTAATAACTCTAACTGTAACTCTTCCTCTTTTACCACTAATAATGCACGTGCGTGACGTTCCGTAATTTTACGTTCTAAAACAGCCTGTTGCACCGTTTCAGATAAATTTAATAAACGAATTTTATTAGCAACCGTCGATTGAGATTTTCCCATCTGTTTTGCTAAAGTCGCCTGCGTAATACCATGTAAATCAATTAACTGTTTGTAAGCTAAAGCTTCCTCGATTGCCGTTAAATCTTCACGTTGAATATTTTCAACAATCGCAATTGATGCTGATTTTTTATCATCATAATCACGAATAATAGCAGGAACTTTATCTAATCCAATTAATTTTGATGCACGATAACGTCGTTCTCCGGCGATAATTTCATATCCATCTTTTAATTTTCTTACCACGATTGGTTGAATAACCCCGTGTTCCCTAATTGATTCTGATAATTCCAAAATCTTTTCGTCATTAAAAATATTTCGTGGTTGATATTTATTCGGAACAATTTTTGCAATAGGTAATTGAGTTACTTCATCTTTTACTTGATTGTGCGAGTCATCTTTCGAAAAAAAGCTAAACACCCTATGTCCCCCTTATAGTAAAATAAAAAAGAATTAATGTTTAAATTATAACGTATTTTTCTTCTTTTTTCTATCATTTATAAAGTCTTGTCCTGACAACTGACAGTTAATGCTATTTTATTGGCTTATTTTTAATCTGCCCGTATGCTCTTGGATACTTGTTTGGTGTCTTTTTGTATTTTTTTGTATAAATATTAGTTCGAGTTCCCGCTTCTTCGGGTAACTCAATATGTTTGACTTCAATGATTTCCACACCAAATGTTTCTAATGCTTTTTTAGATTCTTTTAATTCTTCATCACCTGTTTGACCTTTTAGAGCAATAAAGAATCCACCCTCTTTAACTAAAGGCACACATAACTCAGATAAAACATTTAATCTTGCAACCGCACGTGCTGTTACAATATCAAACGATTCACGATGTTTATCTGCATATTCTTCAGCACGTGAATGATAAGCCTTGATATTTTGAAGCTTTGTTTCCGCAATAACATGATTTAAAAAGTTCACACGTTTTCCTAGGGAATCGACTAAATCCATCTTTAAATGTGGATAAACGATTTTCACCGGTAAAGCTGGGAATCCTGCTCCAGATCCAACATCACATAAAGATTCACACTTGTGGATATCTTTAAACATTAAAAATGCAAGTAACGAATCATAGAAATGTTTTAAATAAACTTCATTAACTTCAGTTATTCCAGTTAAATTCATTTTTTCATTCCATTCAACTAATAATTCAAAATAACGATGTAATTGCCATTTTTGCTCTTCCGTTAACTCAATTCCAAATTCTTTTAATGCCTCATAAAATTGTTGTGGTGTCATTATTTCATCTCCTTACTCGACAAAGAGTTAAGAAAGCGTCCTTCCTTAACTCTTTTTTTATTAATTAATTTTTTTAAATTTCCCTGACTCTAAATAAACCATTAAGATTGAAATATCCGCCGGATTAACTCCCGAAATACGAGTTGCTTGTCCAATTGTTAATGGACGAATATCTTTTAGTTTTTGTTTTGCTTCGATCGCTAAGTTTGGAACATCATCATAATCAATGTAGTCTGGAATTTTCTTTTCTTCAACTTTATGAAGTTTTTCAACTTGTTGTAAAGCCTTATTAATATATCCTTCGTATTTAACTTGAATTTCAACCTGCTCAATGACTTCTTCAGAAATTGATTCATTTTTTTCTTCAATTAAACTGTGGATATGTTGATAAGTAATCTCTGGACGTTTTAAAAGTTCAAGAGCTGTAATCCCATCTTTTAAAGGAGATGAAGGAATACTTTCTAAATATTCATTCGTATTTCCTTTTGGAGTAATTTTAATTTGAGATAAGCGTTCTTTTTCAGCTTCAATTTGAGCTTTTTTATCTAAAAAGGCTGCATATTTTTCTTCATTAATTAAACCAACTTGATGTCCATATTCGCGTAAACGTAAATCTGCATTATCATGGCGTAATAATAAGCGATATTCTGCACGAGATGTTAATAAACGATAAGGTTCTAACGTTCCTTTCGTCACTAAATCATCAATTAATACCCCAATATAAGCTTCACTACGTTTTAAAATTAATGGATCTTTCCCTTGTACTCGAAGTGCCGCATTAATTCCGGCCATAATTCCTTGCCCTGCTGCTTCTTCATATCCACTTGTTCCGTTAATTTGACCTGCACTATATAAATTTTTAACTAATTTAGTTTCAAGTGACGGCCATAATTGAACAGGTTTAATTGCATCATACTCAATGGCATAAGCATAACGCACAATACGACAATTTTCTAACCCTGCAATCGTACGAATCATTTTCTCTTGTACGTCTCTTGGTAAACTACTCGAGAACCCTTGAACATAAATTTCATCGATGTGCTTACTTTCAGGTTCTAAGAAGATTTGGTGACGTGGTTTATCGTTAAAACGAACCACTTTATCTTCAATTGATGGACAGTAACGAGGTCCAACCCCTTCAACAACTCCTGAATACATTGAAGAACGTGTTAAGTTATCCATAATAATTTGGTGTGTATCACCACTTGTATAAGTTAAATAACATGGCACTTGATCCTCAAGTGGTAAATGTTCTTTTGTATCAAAACTAAACGCACGAACAACATCATCGCCAGGTTGAATTTCTGTTTTAGAAAAATCAACACTATCTGTTGCAACACGAGGCGGTGTTCCAGTTTTTAATCGGAATAGCTCAAATCCTAAATCTTTTAGACTTTGAGATAATCCTAACGAAGTTTTAGCACCATCAGGTCCACTTAATGTAATCTCATCACTGATCATGACTTTAGAATGCATGTAAGTACCTGTTGTTAAAATAACCGTTTTACCAAAAATTTGTTCCCCAGATTCTAAAGTAATTCCTTTAACAGTTCCATCTTCAACAATTAAGTTATCCACAATTGCTTCTTTAACATCTAAATTTTCTTGTGAAAGAACTGTTTTTTGCATTTCTTTTGGATAATCAACTTTATCCGCTTGAGCACGAAGTGCTCGAACAGCAGGTCCTTTACCTGTGTTTAACATACGCATTTGAATATGCGTCTTATCTGTATTAGCACCCATTTCTCCACCAAGGGCATCGATTTCACGAACAACAATCCCTTTCGCTGGACCCCCAATAGCTGGATTACATGGCATATGACCAATACGATTAATATCTCCCGTTACCATTAAAGTTTGGCAACCCATACGTGCCGGGGCAAGTGCCGCCTCAATTCCGGCATGACCTCCACCAACAACGATTACATCATATATCATATAAGCTCACTCCTTACAGTAAACATTAAACTTCACACTATTCAAAAAGACTATTCTTATTTTACATCTAAAACTCGACAATAAACAATAAAAATAACATTAGTATCACAAATAGTAAACAAATTTCTTTCGTTTTAGACAAAATTCTTTAACATCCTTCAATATTTTATGAGAAATTAAATTTGTGGATAAAAAGCAATTATGAATTATTATCATCCAAATATTGTTATTTGATACCAAATATATCATAATATTGATATCTATGACTTAATCATAAGGCGCATACTTCATGAATTTACATGAAAAGGAGAGAAAAACGGTGCTAGTTTTAAAAAATGTAAATAAAGAGTTTCATGATATAAAAGCCGTATCAGACTTAAACCTGCATCTAAAAAAAGGTGAAATCTATGGATTACTCGGGGCAAATGGAGCAGGTAAAACCACAACATTTAGAATGATTTTAGGACTTTATGATCAAACCTCTGGTGAAATCACTTGGAATGGCCACAAAATAAATGAATCAACAAACGATATCATTGGGTACTTACCTGAAGAAAGAGCATTGCTACAAAAACTAACCGTTAAAAATCAAGTTTCTTATCTTGCTTTACTAAAAGGTATGAAAGAACAAGAAATTGATAAAGAACTTGATTATTGGCTCGAAAAATTTGGAATCATGGAATATAAAAACAAAAAAATTAAAGAACTTTCAAAAGGAAACCAACAAAAAATTCAATTTATTACCGCCGTTATTCATAAGCCAGAACTTATTATCCTAGATGAACCTTTTACAGGACTTGACCCAATCAATCTTGAAATGATGAAAACAGAAATAATGAACTTCAAAGAACAAGGTAAAGTGATTATATTCTCCTCTCATCGTATGGAACACATTGAAACATTATGTGATCGACTTACTATTTTGAGAAAAGGTCAAACTGTTTTACAAGGTAATCTAAAAGAAATAAAAAAATCATATAATGCTAGAACCATTCTGATTCAAGGAAATTTAACTCTTGATTATTTAAAAGCTATTCCACATGTTAATGAAGTCACACGTGTTCAAGATGATTGGTGTTTAAAAATCGATAATAAAGAGTATGTTTCAACAATTTTTAATGCTTTAAAACCTGAGCATCATATTGAAAAGTTTCTCGTGTGTGAACCTTCACTACATGAAATTTTCATAGAAAAGGTGGGACAAGCATATGAAGAGTAAATTTTGGAACTACGTCTTATATAACTATCTTCGTAAAATTAAAAGTAAAGCCTTTATTGGATTTAACATCTTCTTAATCATCATCGGCTTTTTAGTGAGTCAACTTGGTAATATCATGAGTTTCTTTAATGATACTTTTGATTATTCTCAGACAATTTATGTTGTGGACGAAACGAATCAACTTTATTCACAATTTGAAAAAGATTTTAATAGTATTCTCTCAGATGTCTTACTTGAACAAAGTACAGATTCAACAGATGAACTTAACCAACTCGTCGAAAATAACGACATATCGGCTTACTTCATTATCGATTATGATGAAACGAACCTATTATCTGCCACATATGTTGCCAATGATTTCTCCAACAATTCATTCTATACCATTGGTGAACAAATTTTATCAGGGTATAACTCAAAAATTGCAATGGAAACTGCCGGTTTAACAGAAGCTCAAACCGAACTTATCCAAAGACCATTTTCTATGAATTTAATTGCACTTGATGAGAAAGCTCAATCAGCAGAAGAATCATTAGGGAGCATGGGAATTGCCTATATCTCAATCATCTTAATTTTCTTATTCTCATACATGTACTCAGTGTATGCAGGTCAAGAAATCATGGAAGAAAAAACATCACGTGTTATGGAAATTATCATTACTTCAATTTCTCCAATCAAACAGCTTTACGGAAAAATTGTGTATAACAGCTTCTATGCTTTAACACAACTCGCTATCTTTATGGTGCTATTTACAATCTCCATTCAATCGATGATGAAAAACCTCCCAGAAGATGTTATGAATACCGTCTCAATGGTGATATCACCTGATAAAGCTCGAATTATTGTTTACCTAATTATCTTTGCAATTGTCGCTTACCTCGTTTATCTCGTTAGTGTCTTAATCTTAAGCTCAATCATTAGTTCCGTAGAAGAATATCAAATTGCTATTTCACCAATTATGGTCATTGGACTTGTTTCTTTCTACATTGGAATTTTTGGAATGACTTCACCCGAAGCGCCATTTATCAAAGTCATGTCTATGATTCCATTTGTTTCTCCTTACATTATGCCACTTCGAATCCCGACCATGACTGTTTCAACGCCAATGATTTGGTTATCAATTGGACTGAATCTACTAGTTATCATCATTATTCTAACCTTCGGATCACGAGTTTATAAAAATGGTGTTTTAAACTACTCGGGAGATTCAGTCATCAAAAAATTCATGCAATCAGTTAAAAAATCTTAATAAAAAAACGGTGGGAAACTTTATTTCCTACCGTTTTTTTTATTCTCTTATCTAACTCTTTTAATTTATCCACATTATCCACAGGCAAAATAGTATCTTTTTTTCGACTATATTTAATATTTTCTTCTAATTTTGTGATAATACCAATGTAAAATCATACTTTTTTCTATCTAAAAAAATCGGAAAATATCGTTTTCAAATCTGTGAACAACTCTAAAAGTTATCCACAACTTGTGGACAAACAAAAAAGATTAGTGACAAAATGTCACTAATCTTTTAAATACTATTCCATACGTACTGGGACAATTAATTGAATTGTTGTCTCATCGTATTTATCTCTTAAAACAAATGGACGCATATCTCCATTGAAACTCATGATAACATCTGAATTATTAATTGCTTTTAATGCATCGATAATAAATAGTGCACTACATGCAATACGTAATTCTCCACCGGAAATCATTTCTACTTGAACTTCTTCTTCAACTTTTCCGACTTCAGGAGATTGAGCTGTAATTAATAACTTACTTTCTTCAGGTAAAATATTTAATTTAACGACATTAGATACTTGATCACGAGCAATTAAAGCAGCACGATCAAATGCATTTAATAATTCATGATAATTTGCTTTAATTTCAATTCCGAATGTTGTAGGAACAAATTCTTTTGTTTCTGGATAAATTCCATCTAATAAACGTGATTGGAATGAAATATTTCCAATTTGGAATAAAATTTGATTATTTGCTAAATAGATATCTACCGAGTTATGTGAATCATCTAAAATTTTTGATAACTCGATTAAACTACGTCCTGGAATAACGATATTAAATGAATCATGTAATTTATTTAATGGAACTGTCTTTTTAGATAAACGGAAACTATCTGTGGCAACACACATTAACTCATCTGCATCATAGCGGAAGTTAACCCCTGTTAACACAGGACGATTTTCACTATTTGCTGTTGAAAATACCGTTTGACGAATAATTGTTTTTAGTAATTGTTTTTCCATGTGAATAGGATCATCATTTTTAATTAACTCAATGTTTGGATATTGAGTAACATCAAATCCATTTAATGTGTATTCACTTCGTCCACATTTAATTGTGACATAGTTTCCTTCAAATGTACTAATTTCAATTGTATCTCCATTTAATTTTTTAATAATTTCAATAAAATATTTTCCTGGGATAATAATTGAACCTACAGCATCAATTTGGATTACTTGTGTATCATTTACTTCTAACGGTAAAAATGTATTAATCGTAATATCTGAATCACTTGTTGTTAAATAAAGACCTTCATCTGATACAACAAATTTAATACCCGTCAACACTGGTAAAGGTGTTTTAGTCGGGATTGCTTTGCTAATGTATGAAAGTTGGGTTAATAACAATTGACGATCAACTTTAATTTTCAAATTAATCACTCCTATATAATTATATATTATATCTTTTTATAACCATTTTAGTAATAATGTTTGTGAATATAGGGGATAATGTCTAAAAACATCCTCCTGTAGGTGTTTTTAGTTGTGGATAACTTGTGGACAGTTCATACTTTAATGTCGAATCTTATCCATAAGCCTGTTTATAAATTAAGATAGAGCCTGTTTTAAATCATTAATAGCTTTCTTTAATTCAGCACTCTCTTTTAACTCTTTTTCAATCTTCTCACAACCATGCATGATTGTCGTATGATCGCGTCCACTAAAAGCTTCCCCGATTTTTGGGAATGAACTTCCTGTTAGTTCCCTTGTTAAGAACATGGCCACTTGCCTTGCATAAGCAATATTTTTCTTACGTTTTTTCGATAAAATATCAGCAACTGATACATCGTAGTATGCGCCAACTTCTTTTATAATGTTATTCACATCAATTTTTGAATTTTTTTGTTCTGCTTTAAATAAATCTCTTAACGCTTCGTTCGCTAATTCAATAGTGAAATCTGAATTATTAATTGTAGCATAGAAAATTAAACGTTTCAATGCACCCTCAAGCGTACGAACATTGCTATTAAACTTACTTGCAATAAACTCTAAAACTTCTTCTGGGAACTCATCAAGATTAATGTTTTCCCCAGCTAATTTTTTCTTCATAATTTCAATTCTTGTTTGCGTATCAGGGATTTGAATATCTGCTTGTAATCCCCATTCAAATCGAGAAGTTAAACGATCCATAATATCCTTTAAATCAGATGCTGGACGATCCGATGTGATAACAATTTGCTTATTATTATTGTATAGCTCATTAAACGTGTTGAAGAACTCAGTTTGAGTTTGTTCTTTTTTAGATAAGAATTGAATATCGTCAATTAATAAAACATCAATATTTCGATATTTTTCTTTAAATGCTTCAAAATTATTATCTAATGTTGCGTGACGATAATCATCAATAAATTTTTCTGAGGTACAGTATAAAATTCTTGATGATGGATTATCATCTAAAATAAAATTCCCGATGGCTTGCATTAAATGTGTCTTTCCAAGTCCTACCCCACCAAAAATATACAGTGGATTGGCAACCTCTCCAGGACGTTCCGCTACCTGAAGAGCAATCATATACGCTAAACGATTGCTTTTCCCCGCAACAAAGCGATCAAATGTATAAGTTGTATTTAAATTCCCTCTATAATATTTTGGAAGATTTGGATCCGGTTTTGTTAAATCAAATGCTTGCTGATCATTTTTTACATAGTCATTTGTAATAAATTTAACATCATAATTAAATCCGGATACTTCGGCAATCATTTCCACAAGTTCTTTTAAATAAAATTTATCTAGCATAAATTGTTCATGGTTATTTTGAACAATCACATACATTTTATTATTCTTTACTTTATATACTTTTTTGGGAGTGCTAAAAAACATATCAAATGATTGTTGAGAAATATTAGATTTCAGTCGGTTGATAGCATCATCCCATATTCGTTGATATTTTTCCACCACATACACCTCATCCGAAAGTCTCTTCTATCAACATTATAGCATAACCAAAACTTAAAAAAGTCCACAATGTGTAAAAAATCAACAAAAAGTTATAAACAACCTTGTGGATATGTGTTTTTCTTCAACAATCTGCAACACTTTTCGACAATGTGCAGTGGATAACCACAAGCTAAAAAGCCTGTAACACCAATGTTTTCGTCATTTATCCCCAATATCCACAGAGTAAGGTATAAACAACGTGTCGAATTGTGAATAATATTGTGGAATACTTTTTAATTCTATCGTCTAAGTAAAATCTATTCACATGTCCACAGTAGACGACACGATATCCAAAAAGTAATCATTGACTTTACAGTTTAGATTGACTATAATATTGAATTATGCTATGGTATAAAACTCTTAGGAGGTGTTATAGATGAAACGTACTTGGCAACCAAACAAACGTAAACGTGCAAAAACTCATGGTTTCCGCGCTCGTATGGCAACACCAGGAGGACGCAATGTTTTAGCTCGTCGTCGTAAAAAAGGTAGAAAAGTGTTATGCGCATAAGACCACTCTTTATAGTGGTCTTTTTACTAGCTAAAAAAATATAGCGGGTGAGATGATGCAAAAAAATTATCGAATCAAAAAAAGTAGTGAAATTGAACAAGTCATGAAAAATGGACGTTCAAAAGCTAATCCTTATTTCATTGTGTATAAATATAAAAAAACAGACAATGAAAACTTCAGAATTGCAATCTCAGTTGGAAAAAAAATCGGAAATGCGGTAGAACGAAATAAAGTTAAACGATATATCCGAAACGTCACAACTGAACACAAACAAACAATAGATTCTAACTATGATTACTTTGTAATCGCCCGTAAAGGCGTAAAAGAATTAGATTACGTATCATTTAAAGAAAAATTAGAGCAACTTTATAAAAAAATGGATATCATTCCAAAATAATATAGATTAAAATTGTATTAGGATATGACGACCATCTGTGAAATAGATTCCACTAGTCATTGCATAAATTAACCGTTGGTCGCAAAACTTACTCATACTTAAAAGAAAGAGTGATTTGGATGAAACCGAAAATATTCGAAGGAAAAGTTATGAACGATATCCTCATAGCTGCAAAGAATCATTTTCATCAAGACCAACAACAATTGATTATTAATGTGCTAGAGGAGAAAAAAGGAATCTTTGGACTAGGTGCTTATATAAAAGCAGAAGTCTCTTTAAATCTTGATCCAATTGAAGAAGGAAAAAAATATCTTCTCCAATTATTAAATGATTTCAATTTAACAGGAACAGTCGAGATAATACCTAGCAAACAATCTATAACTTTTAATGTAAATAGTGATAATAATGGACTTATTATCGGCCGTGAAGGAAAAACACTTCAAAGCATTCAAGTTTTAACAAGCCAAGTTGTAAATCAATATACCAGTAAACATTTAAAAGTCCTTGTGGATATCGGCTCTTATAAGGAAAATCAAATTAAAAAATTAGAAGCTCTTGCTAAGAAAACCGCAAAAGAAGTGCTTCACTCAAAGATTGATGCGAAACTTGACCCAATGAATGCTTATGATCGACGTATTATCCATAATACATTATCAGATTGGAAAAACATTCAGACAGTTTCAAATGGAGTCGAGCCTAATCGATATCTTACAATCAAATATAAAGCCTAATAGACCTCTTAGTGAGGTCTATTTTTAACTTATTGACCTTTTATGCTACAATTAAACTAAATTGAATAAAAGCCAGAAAAATCGAACATGATAAACTAACTGCTATGGAGGTGTTTTAATGCTACAAGATACAATCGCTGGAATCTCTACTGCTATGGGCGAAGGAGCCATCTCAATCATTCGTTTAAGTGGAGATGAAGCCTTAGATATTGCAAATAAAATTTTTCGTGGAAAAGATTTAAAAAGTGTTGCTAGCCATACCATTAACTACGGTTTTATATATGATCCTGAAACTGACCGAAAAGTCGATGAAGTTTTAGTTTCAGTCATGCGAGCACCAAAAACATTTACGGCTGAAGATATCGTGGAAATTAACTGCCACGGGGGAATTTTAGTCACTAATAAAATACTAGAACTTATTTTATTAGCTGGTGCACGACTTGCTGAACCTGGGGAATTCACAAAACGCGCCTTCTTAAATGGCCGTATCGATTTAGCACAAGCCGAATCAATTATGGATATCATTCATGCTAAAAGCGAACAATCTTTATCACTAGCTTTAAACGGTTTAGATGGGCGTGTTTCTCGTTTAATTAAAGAAATGCGTGAAGAAATTTTAAATATTTTAGCTAATATCGAAGTTAATATCGATTATCCTGAATATGATGATGTTGAAGAAATGACAAACGACATCTTACTTCCTCGTTCAATCGATATTCATGAAAAAATGTTAAAACTATTAGATACAGCTAAAACAGGAAAAATTCTTCGAGATGGAATTAAAACTGTCATTATCGGGCGTCCTAACGTTGGAAAATCAAGTTTACTGAATCAATTAATGCGTGAAGAAAAAGCCATCGTAACAAATATTGCAGGAACAACACGTGATACAGTTGAAGGGTATATTAATATCGGTGGATTAACATTAAATTTAATCGATACGGCTGGAATTCGTGATACAGAGGACATTGTTGAAGCTATTGGTGTTGAAAAATCAAAAAAACTAATTAACGAAGCCGAACTTGTTTTATTAGTTTTAAATAATAATGAAAAATTAACAGCCGATGATCGTGAACTATTATCATTAACAAATGATAAAAACCGTATTATCATCTTAAATAAAACAGATTTAGAGACTCAAATTGAACGAGACGAACTTCCAAACTATATTGAAACCTCTATGGTTTTAGAAAAAGGAATTGAAGTTCTAGAAAATCAAATTAAAAAAATGTTTGAAATTGGGGATATCGGAGCTAAAGATATGACTTATTTATCAAATGCCCGTCATATTGCTAAACTAAAACAAGCTATTAATTCAATTAACGATGCCATTTCAGCTATGCAGTTAGGAATGCTTGTGGATATGGTTGAAATTGATATTAAAAATGCATGGTATTCACTTGGTGAAATTATCGGAGAAGATATGGGAGATTCATTACTCGATGAACTCTTCAGTAAATTCTGCTTAGGAAAATAAATAAAAAAGATTAGAGAAATTTTTCCTCTAATCTTTTTTATTTTATAACCTTCATAGATTATAAAAAATCTAAACTAGCTATATCTTTATGTCATATTATGTCTTTTTTTCTCACTTTGATTGCCGACAATAAAATGCATTTATCTACAACTAATCCACATCTATGTGGACAAAAAACGACACTTGTCTACAGTTTATTCACAAGATATCAACAAGCAAAAATCTCATAAAATCGACATTTTCAGACAGTTATCCCCACTACCCACAGAACTTATTATTATTGTTATTATTATAAAAAATAAATATATAAATACAATAGGAAGTTTTGTCGAAAAAAAGTTTTTTACTTTCCTAAAAATAAAATAATTCTTTATCACCTATCATTTAAAATTAATGCTGTATTTCTAACTTAAGTATTTAAATTCAAAAAAAATTAATAAATTTTCATATTCACTTAATAAGCTGAGTACCAGACTTTCCACAATATAAATACCATTTCATTCTAACTATTAATAAATAAAAATCCTATATATAATAAAAATTTTTAAAATCTAATATTAGAACCCTTTTTCTAGCTTAAATAATATCAAAAATCATTTCTCCATAAAAAATTAAAACTCTCTTTTTGATTTCTCACCTCCCCTAAGGGGGGACAATTAAATAATAAAAAAGTATTTTTCTAACTAAAATTCAACTTTTTTAAACCACTATTTTCGACAATAACAAACAGTTATCTACAAACAATTCACAACCATGTGGACAAAAAACGACACTTATCTACAGTTTATTCACAAGATATCAACAAGCAAAAACTTCGTTAAATCGACACTTTCAGACACTTATCCTCAATATCCACAAAGCTTATTATTATTGTTATTATAAAAAAATATAATATATAATAATAACAAAAAAAGACGTGAATCGACAAACTCACATCTCTATTTAAAAACTGTGTATAAAGACTATTAAATTAAATTTAAATGAGTTAACGTTCTCTTTAATTGAGCAATGGGTAATCCCATGACACTATAATAATCTCCAGAAATAGATTTTACTAATTCAAACCCTTTTCCTTGAATTCCATAAGATCCTGCCTTATCCATTGGTTCTCCACTTTTAATATAATTTAAAATCCATTCATCTGTAACATAATAAAATTCAACATCCGTAATATTAACGAAACTTGTTAATAACTCTTTTTCTTTATTAATAATACTTACACCTGTCATAACCTGATGTTTACGTCCTGATAAATTTTTTAACGTATTAAATGCATCTTCTTCATTTTTTGGTTTACCTAAAATTTTTCCATCACAGACAACAATCGTATCCGCACCAATAACAGTTTCACTTTCAAAAAGATCAGCAACTGCACAAGCCTTTTGAATTGCTAAATCTTGAACTTGACCTGCTACATCTAAATCAGCATCCATTACCTCATCTACAGCACTAACAACCACTCTATGTTCAATTCCAGCTAACTCTAATAATTCTTTTCGTCTTGGAGACTGTGACGCTAAAATAATTCCCATAATCAACACTCCTTTTTATTTATCCACATTTCAATGTCGAATTCTGATAACAGATTCGACATCTAATATAATTAAAAATTATAACATATACAGGAGATTCTATATGACTATCTAAATAATCTCTGCTAAATTATCAGACTACCAAGAAGTTTTCCAAATGATGCTCAATTTATACGAAGACACTCTCCAATAATCATAAACCTCTGAAGAAAAATTCAAATAAAGAAATTATCTTCTTCAGCAAATTAGAGTAATAGGGATGGAAAAAACATCTTATATGTGGATAAACATATCATCTTCTTACAAGAAAAGCATAAACTTTTAATAAAAAAATAATTTTAAAATATATGAGAATATTTTTAACTTTAAAGAACTAGACTAAACAATATAAATTTTTAATATTTATCATTGACTAAAATTAGTTAAGTGTATAAGATATTAATAAGTCAATATCTACGTTGAAAAGGAGAGTACCTTTTAATTAAGTCAAAGCGAGTCAGGGACGGTGGGAGCCTGATATGGCGTTAAAAGCGAAGAACACCTTGGAGTTACTTATCGAAAGCAATTATTTGTAAGTAGGCTAAGTCGTACACCTGCGTTAAAGGGAAAGGGTAAGAATATTCTATTCTTAAACTAGGGTGGTACCGCGGATCAACAGTCATTCGTCCCTTTTGGGCGAAGACTGTTTTTTTTGTTGCCGGAGGTGGAATTCATGTACGAAAGCAAGTTATCTCTCATTGAAACACAAAAAGGAATCAAAAAAATTAAAGATTTTTTTCAAACAGAATTAGCAAAAGAATTAAATCTACTTCGAGTATCAGCTCCTTTATTTGTCCCATCAGATAGTGGACTAAATGATAATTTAAATGGAGTTGAACGTCCAGTAAGCTTTGATTTATTATCAGGGGAAACTATTCAAATCGTTCATTCACTTGCTAAGTGGAAACGTAAAGCCTTAAAAGACTATGGATTTTCTATAGATGAAGGGTTATACACAGATATGAACGCGATTCGAAGAGATGAAACTTTATCTAATATCCATTCGATCTATGTTGATCAATGGGATTGGGAAAAAATTATTCTTGAGGAAAACCGCACGACACAGAATTTATACTCAATTGTTCAACAAATTTATCGTGCACTAGTTGAGACGGAAAAAAGTTTATTAAAGACTTATCCACAACTCACCAAAAAATTGCCTGATGAAATTACATTTATTACGAGCCAAGAGTTAGAAAATTTATATCCTAATTTATCTCCAAAAGAAAGAGAAGATGAAATTTGCAAAAAGTATGGCGCTGTTTTTATTTCACAAATTGGGAAGGTTTTAAACTCTGGCAAAGTTCATGATTTACGAGCACCTGATTACGATGATTGGGAACTAAATGGGGATATCTTACTCTATAATCCCATCTTAAAAAGGGCTTTTGAAATTTCATCAATGGGAATTCGTGTAGATAAACAAGCTCTACTTCATCAACTAGAGGTGACCGATACAATGGATCGATTGAATTTACCATATCATCAAGATTTGATAAATGGTCGATATCCATTTACTGTTGGTGGTGGGATTGGACAATCTCGCTTATGTATGTTTTTCTTAGAAAAAATGCATATCGGTGAAGTTCAAAGTTCAATTTGGCCTGTGGATATCATTGAGCAGTGTAAGCAACAAAATATTCATTTATTATAAAAGGAGGACCTATTAATGGAAAAAATCGTTGTACGTCAATTATTTAGAAATTTAGATCGTTATGCTAACCAAGTGGTTGAAATTAACGGATGGGTTCGTAACAATCGCGCTCAAAAAGCATTTGGATTCTTAATGATCAATGATGGATCATTCTTTGAAACAATCCAAGCTGTATATGAAGAAAATTTAGAAAACTTTAAAGAAGTTCAAAAATTTCGTGTTGGTTCTGCTGTAACAGTTCGCGGATTAGTTTATCCTACACCAGGCTCAAAACAACCATTTGAAATTAAAGTACAAGAAGTTATTCTTGAAGGAGATTGTCCAGAAAACTATCCAATCCAACCAAAACAACATACTCGTGAATTCTTACGTGAAGTGGCACACTTACGTCCACGTACTAACCTATTCTCAGCAGTATTCCGTGTTCGTTCATTAGTAGCATACGCTATCCATAGCTATTTCCAAGAAAAAAACTTCGTTTATGTGCACACTCCAATTATCACTGGATCAGATGCTGAAGGTGCAGGAGAAATGTTCCAAGTTACAACGTTAGATTTCAATAACGTACCACGCACTGAAGAAGGAGCAGTAGATTTCAAACAAGATTTCTTCGCAAAATCTACAAACTTAACGGTATCAGGACAGTTAGAAGCTGAAACATTCGCTTTAGCATTACGTGATGTGTATACATTCGGACCGACGTTCCGTGCAGAAAACTCAAATACACAACGTCATGCTGCTGAGTTCTGGATGATTGAACCAGAAATCGCATTTGCCGACTTACAAGACGATATGGATTTAGCTGAGGGTATGATTAAATACATCATCAACTATGTATTAGAAAATGCCCCTGAAGAAATGAAATTCTTTAATCAATTCGTAAGCAAAGGTGTATTAGATCGTGTTAAAGCTGTGGCAGAATCAGACTTCAAACGTTTACCATACACAGAGGCAATTGAAATTTTATTAAAAGCAGATAAAAAATTCGAAAACCCAGTTTCATGGGGAATTGACTTATCCACAGAACATGAACGTTACTTAACAGACGAAGTATTCAAAGCGCCTGTTTTCGTAACAGACTATCCAAAAGATATTAAAGCATTCTACATGCGATTAAATGATGATCAAAAAACAGTTGCTGCAATGGACCTTTTAGTACCAGGTGTTGGTGAATTAATCGGTGGTTCTCAACGTGAAGAACGTTTAGAAATTTTAGAGCAACGTATGGATGAAATCGGAGTACCAAAAGAAGAATTAGACTGGTATTTAGACTTACGCCGTTATGGTGGTGTAAAACATGCTGGATTCGGTTTAGGATTTGAGCGTATGATTATGTACATCACTGGTGTTGAAAATATTCGCGACGTTGTACCATTCCCACGTACACCAAAAAATGCAGAATTCTAAGATATCCACAAGAAAAACTCTCCTCATGGAGAGTTTTTTAATTTAATATAATGTGTAACCGTATACAATTATAAGTCCTTTCTAAATTACGATATAATTAAACTATTATAATAGGGTAATTATACACTAAGAAAGGGTGATGACATTGGCCACGATGAAAGACGTTGCAAAATTAGCAGGGGTTTCCTTATCAACAACATCTTATGCACTAAATGGAAGCAATAAAATTAGTGACGCAACAAGGCAGAAAGTTTTAGAAGCAGCTAAACAACTTAACTTTTCTCCAAACGCAGCTGCTAGGTCTTTAAAAACAAAAAAACAAAAATTATTGGTGTTATTTTAAGTGATTTTATCGGTCCATACTTTAGCAGTTTATTAGCTGGAATTCAACATCAAGTACGAGAAGACGGATACGATGTTATTGTTATCTCAGGTATTGAAACAGGAGAACGATTTATTAGACAAAAACTTGTAGATGGAATGATTATGTTAAATCCAGCTATTGAAGATAGCGTAATAGGCGCTTATGCTAGTCACGAAACACCTTTTATCCTAATGGATCGCAAACTCGAAGGCGATGGAATTTATAACGTCATGATTAACAACCATGATGCTTTTACACAAATTATGAAACATCTAGTTCAACAAGGTAGTAAAAAAATTGCCTATATGAGTGGGGATACATTTGCATCTGACAATAACTATCGTCATGATGCTTATCAACAAGTCTTAAAAGATTATGAACTAACGTATTCAAGAACTTTTGAGTGTGATTATACAAAAGAAAAGGCATATCAAATCGTAAAACATTTAATTGAAAAACAAGAGGTTGACTTTGACACATTAGCCTGTGCTAATGACTTGATGGCAGTCGGAGCCATTGAAGCCTTTAAAGAAGCTGGAATCAATATTCCTAATGATATCATTGTTTCGGGATTTGATGATATTGAACTTTCACAATATTGTTATCCACAAATCACGACCTATCATATCAATCGCTATCAATGGGGGAGAAAAGCGGGCGAAATTATGATGCGTGCGATTAATAAAGAAGAAGGAATTCATACGCATGAATTTACAGGATATTTAATTGAGCGTGATTCAACAAAAAAGGCATCGAATTAATTTCGATGCCTTTTTAAAGGGGGAAAAACAGATGAATTACAAGTGGATTATTGAAAATCAAGTAGCTATCTCTTTAGAATCGCGAGAAAAATTATCATCAGAATCAATCTTTCAAACAATTGTAACCATTGAAAAAGAAGATTTCCGTTTAATTTGGAAATGGAATGACTCTAGTGAAGTTAGACACTATATGTATACTGTGGGCAATTATCCTAATCCAACAGAATTTGAACTTTATGAATTTCAACAATTTATTAACTATGAAATTAAACATCGTCGAAAGATTCTTTTATGGTTTCAATCAATCGATATGCAAGAAATTTATTTTAACTATTTAAAAATAAATCATCCACAAGTAGAGTTACCATTAAAGCTTGAACACTGTAAAGCATGCTATGAAAAGGGATGTTTAACTGATTTATTTTGTCATACTTCTTCCATAGAAGATGGAATTAAAATTTTATCAACAGGAGAACTACTTTCATCAAGAAAAGTTCGTAAAGAAGATATCAACGTTTTAAGAATGGAATCGAGAAATGCAGCTGGCGATCCTGTGGACTATTTTGATTATGTCATGCTGTCTTACGGTAACTGTTTTTCCGGAGATCGTTTAGTAACAGAAAGACGAATTAATGACAATCCCACTGAATTAGACTTAACAACTAACTTCCAACCAGGCATTCGGTATTACTTTAATCGACAAGCCCTTCAACACCATCCTAACTTTTGTTGTGATGGCTATCATGCTGGTAAAGTAAAAGATCGAATTAACCTATTAGACCACCTACTTTGCTGTATTGTGCCGAAAACCCACGAACAATTAATTAAACAATTTGCTCATCCAAACTTATTATCTAAAATTATATTTTTAGAGCCTATAGCAGATTTACACTTATGGACACATCAAGCCTATGAAACAGCAAAAAAATTCAATCATTAAAAACACGCCGAGTAGCGTGTTTTTAATTTAATTGTCGACAAATAAAAACAGTTATCTACAAACCATTCACACCCATGTGGACAAAAAACGACACTTATCTACAAGTTATTCACAGGATATCAACAAACAAAAATGTTGTAAAATCGACACTTTCAGACACTTATCCTCAATATCCACAATGCTTATTATTGTTTTTATTATTAAAAGAATATAATAATATATATTAATCGAATATTCGACAAGTTAATCTATAAAAAATATATAGCTCAGTGTTAGAATCCTTTTTATCCTATTTTCTAATATCCATAATTTTTAGACGGAACTAATTTCTACTTGTTAAAGTGATAAAAAAACCACTCTAGTTAGAGTGGCTTATTTTTTCTTTTTATTCTTAGAATGACCATATGATTTTGATTGTGAACGATAACCACCTTTTTGACCATTTTTTTGATTAGATTTAGTAGCAGGTTTTCCACCTTTACTTGGTAACTTTGGTTTAGCAGGTTTAATTAAACATTCAGGGCCATAACCCACTAAATCTAAACGTCCAGCCTTTTGTAATGCCTCATAAACTAAATCATAATTCTGTGGATTCTTATATTGAATTAATGCACGTTGCATTGCTTTCTCATGAGGATCTTTCGGTACATAAACAGGGGTCATCGTACGAGGATCAACTCCTGTATGGAACATCGTTGTGGATAACGTACCTGGAGTTGGATAGAAATCCTGTACCTGTTCAGGTTGATGATTAATATCACGTAAATATTCTGCCAACTCAATCGCTCCACGTAAATCACAGCCCGGATGTGAACTCATTAAATAAGGGACTAAATACTGATCCTTATCTAACTTTTGATTAATCGCATAATACTTCTTCACAAAACGATCATATAAAGAACGCGTTGGTTTTCCCATATAATGCAATACCGTATCCGAAACATGCTCAGGTGCAACCTTCAACTGCCCACTTACATGATGCTCCACTAATTCGCGGAAAAATTCATCATTCTTGTCATACATCACATAATCATAACGAATACCCGAACGCACAAAGACTTTCTTCACCTTCGGTAAAGTTCTTAACTTGCGTAAGAGATCAAGATAATCACTATGATCCACCTTCAGTTGTTTACAAGGATTTGGATGTAAACATTGCTTCTTCTTGCAGACACCTTTTGTCATCTGCTTATCACAACTTGGGGCATAGAAATTAGCCGTTGGTCCCCCAACATCATGAATATATCCTTTAAAATCAACATCCTCAGTAATTTTCTTTGCTTCTTCAATAATAGACTCTTTAGAACGAGTTTGAATCGTACGTCCTTGATGGAACGTCAAAGCACAGAAATTACATCCTCCGAAACATCCACGATTTGAAATTAAACTAAACTTCACTTCATCAATCGCCGGAATATGACCCATTTCTTCATACATCGGATGATACTTTCTCGTATAAGGAAGGGCATACGTATAATCCATTTCCTCTTGAGTTAAACGTTCACCTGGTGGATTTTGAACTACATACCAACCTTGGCAAGGCTCCACTAATGTCTTAGCGACAATTGAATCAGTATTTTCATACTGAATATTAAAACTTTTTGCATAGGTCATTTTATCCGCTACAATTTCCTCATAGCTTGGAAGCATAATATAATCATACGCGCGATCTAAATCTTTTGTCTTCCATACTGAACCACGAATATAAACTAAATCTTCAACTGCAATTCCAGCATTTAAGGCATCTGCAACCTCAATAATAATTTTTTCACCCATACCATACAGTAATAAATCAGCCTTGGCATCTAACAATAACGAGCGACGTACTTTATCATCCCAATAATCATAATGAGCTAAACGACGTAAGGATGCCTCAATTCCACCCACAATAATCGGAACATCAGGATAAGCCTGACGTGCCATATGTGAATAAACAATCGTTGCACGATCAGGTCGTTTTCCCATCTCACCGTTCGGTGTATAAGAATCTTTTTTACGACGGCGCTTAGAAACCGAATAGTGATTTACCATGGAATCAATATTTCCTGAAGAAATTAAAAATCCTAAACGAGGCTTTCCAAAACGTCTAAACTCCTCAACATCTTTCCAGTTTGGCTGAGAAATGATACAAACCTTATAACCATATGCCTCAAGCGTTCTTGTAATAATAGCGGCTCCAAAAGAAGGATGATCCACATAAGCATCACCCGTAATATAAACAAAGTCAGCCTGTTCCCATCCACGCGCTTCCATTTCTTCACGTGTTACCGGTAAAAATTCTGACATATTATCACCTCATCAAATTCAATATATCGCCATTATAACAGGTTTATTCTAAAAACACGAACCACATTTATTAACAATAGACATAAAAAAAAACGACTTAATGTCGTTTTTTCACTCTATTCAAAAATGATACCCTCTGTTAAATAACTATTTTGATACAAATCTGTCAGACAATAATAAACTAAACAATCATTTTCACCAATCGATTGATAATTCACCACAAGACCTGATTCATCTACAACTAAAGGATCTCCTAAATAATAACTCCCATCATATTCCCCGTCATATGTATAACCATCTACTATAAAATTTAATATATCCCCCTCTTTAATCGGAACAAGTCCTCGAAGTAAAATAGAAGACTCATCATATCCATATCGATAACCAGCTACCTTCCCCTCCGGTTTTTCATTATCCCAGATTAAAATAATTTCAACCTCTTGATTATTTACATGAGCAGGGACATAACCATAAGACATCCACTTATCCCCATCCACTTCTTCACCCAGTGCATAAAAAGGCACAATATGATCATTAATAGCGACCCACGTATGGTCAAACGTCATCATCAAATCCCCATCATCATCAAACTCATAAAGATTATCAAAACCCAACTCCAAATAACCTTCCCCATCATCATAATAAACCTGGCACTCAACCTTTGAAATCAAATTCCAGTCCTCATCCGATAAAATAAGCGCATAATACTCTCCCTTATCCTCAATCTCCCAATCATAATCCATATAATTACCGTCCAACATCATTCTTACAAAAAGCTCCATAAACGAGACATACCCCTCATCTATCCCCAACTGCATATAAACATCCATCATTCCATCAAAATACTCAAGCTCTGAGTATGGAAAATAAACAGATATCCCACCTATATCATCAGATGAATTAGAACTGGCTTTATACTTTACACAATCATTAATAGCTTCAATGAGCACATCAGATTGCTCTAAATCAATTTCTTTTGCTAAATCTGCCAAATCAACATGGTCAATATCAGTATTTCCAAAGCTTTTACTCTCACTTCGTCCTTTAGAAATTAACTCAAAATTTTGATTATTTAAAACTAAATTAGCTTCCTCTAATAACATACAAAAACTTTCATACACAGATCCAATTTTTGATAAATCACCTACGGCGAGTGTTGCGCTCATTCCATGACTTTCAACTATACTTCTGTTTATATAATCATCCACAATTTGTTTTCCTAAATCTAAAGTCTCAATACTAGGATTCTTAGAAAGAGTCGTTAACCAGTCGGTATAATACCAGCCTCCTGCTGGTTCCGTTTCTTCGGAGGCAATCATATAATCGGCATAATCATCTAACACTAATCCGACCTCAATCGTAGACATTAAACAGGCATCAAACCCAATAAAGTCAAAATAGACGCCACCATCCTCTAATGCGGTCTCAAGCTCATAAATCTTCATCGGCACCTTATCAAAATTTTCATCTACAGCAAAACCATCCAAAGCCCCTCCACCATGGTCCCATAAAATTAACACATAACGGTCAGCCATAAAATGAGTTGCCGCATAAGAAATAAAATCACTTAACGTAGAAGGATCCGCCATGTCTTTAAGCCCTAAATTTTCATCTAATAAAACAAGTTCACCATTCTCAATCAAATAACGTTGATTAGTTTCAGTACTAATCACATCATTTTTCCATTGACGGGTTCCACCCGTTTCAATAATAACATTCACTTGCTCAGATAAATCAGCTGCAAGCATTTCTTCTAAATCCTTTGTTGCAGATCCAAGCTCAGACTCTAAATCAGATCCACACATATAAACCATAACCGTTACAACCGTATCATCATGAAGCGACTCGAACTGATCACAGCCGAGTAGCATTAACAAGCACAAAAAATAAACCCCTAAATACCTCAATTAAATCGCCTCCCATTCTCAATAAAAGTATATGGGAGAATCATTTAAAGATTGACATAAAAAGAGACTAATCTTAACGATTAGTCTCTTTTTGACATTTATTTAGAAGATTTCTTTTTCTTATCGTAAACAATATAAGCAACTGTTCCAGCAACCACAAGTAACGCTGCACCTGCGATTAATAAAACCTGAGCCCACTCACCATCAGATGAGATAGAATCATCAATCATTAACACATAAGATGAATGAGGTGTCACTGTTACAGAATCACCTTTCACAACCTCAATCACATCAGTTCCCGCTACCTCACCATTTGCAACTAATTGCCAATCAGCTGATTTTGGTAAAGTAATCACTTGCTCACTATCTGTCGCGTTGTGGATAACCGTAATATCAGACGCTGTATCCCCATTCGCATTATTTCCTAAATTGAAAGCAATCACACCAACAGGAACATCTTCCATAAACGTTAAATTCGCTTGAATATCTTCTTGTGCTGACATACGGAATGCTGGATGCGCACTACGAAGAGCGATTAATCCTTTATAGTAGTTATAAACATCAGCATTTTCTTCTTTCCAATTCCAATCGATTTGGTTTACCTCATCAGATGCATTATAACTATTATGATCTCCATCTTTCGTACGCATCATCTCAACACCAGCATGTAAGAAAGGAACACCTTGAGCAGTTAACACAATCGCATTCGCTTGCTTTTGCATTAATTTAATTGTTTCCTCATCAGCATCCGGTAACGTTGCAACTAACTTATCATAAAGCGTATTGTTGTCATGTGCTGAAACATAGTTAATTGATTGAGAAGCTTCAGTTGCCCAAGGACCGCGAGATCCTCCTGCTAATGAAACACGGTTATAATCAATTTGAGAATGCTTTGTCGCTCCAACAATACCAAACTTCACACGCTCATCAAAACTAAACTGTCCATTAACAAAACCAGGCTCTTCAGCATTGAATACACTACCTTTTACTCCATCGCGAATATCATCACTAAACATCCCGATACCAGGCATTTGAGACGCATAAATTTTTAATGCTGCCTCATTTTGTTCTAACGCAGAACCACCAGCATCCCAACCTTCACCATAAACAATGATTGTTGGATCAATCTCAGTTAAAGCTGCACGAACTTCATTCATCGTTTCAATATCATGTAACGCCATTAAGTCAAAACGGAATCCATCAATATGATACTCAGTTGCCCAGTACTTCACTGAATCCACAATAAACTTACGCATCATTGAGCGATCAGATGCTGTCTCATTTCCACAACCAGATCCATTTGAGAACCCACCATCAGTTGTTTGACGATAATAATATCCTGGTACAATCTTATTAAAATCAGAATCCGCTGTTGCTCCTGTATGGTTATAAACCACATCCATTACCACACGAATTCCATTTTCGTGTAAAGATTGGACCATTTGTTTAAACTCATTAATACGAACCTCACCATGCTCAGGATCCGTTGAATAAGACCCTTCAGGAACATTATAATTTTGAGGATCATAACCCCAGTTAAATTGAGGCTCATCTAATTTTGTCTCATCGATTGAACGATGATCAAATGCTGGAAGTAAATGCAGATGAGTAATACCCAAATCCGTTAAATGATCCGTTGCCCCCTCTTCAGTAAACTGTAAAAACTTCCCGATATTTTTAAATCCTGCTGACTCATGACTTGACCAGTCACGCATATGCAACTCATAAATCACCGCATCTGTTGGAGTTCCACTAAACTCAGGACTCACATCACTGGACCAGTTTTCAGGATCCGTTAAATCTAAATCAACAACCATTGCACGATTCCCATTTACCCCAACCGCACGAGCATAAGGATCAACTGCTTCGTTCGTTTGACCTGAAACCGTCACTTCATACGTATAATAAGTCAGATTCAAATCACCACTAACATCTGCAACCCAAGTTCCTTTAACATCACGAGTCATATCGATTTGCTCAATTAAATTATCTCCACTACCTGCTTCATATAAATTTAAAACGACATGACTAGCTGTTGGTGCCCATACTCTAAATGATGTTTTATCCTTAGAATAAGTAAATCCTAAATCATCACCTTCATAATAGAATGCATCATTAAACTCTTCAGAATCAAAAAGCCCTGTAAATGATACTTCGATTGCATCCTTAAATCCTTCTTTTGCAATCGTATAAGAATCCTCTAAACTAATATTCTCTTTTAATAAAGCAACAATTGTAGAACTAGACTCATCTAACATCACTTGATCTAATTCTAAAATATTTCCTTGGCTATCGCGTACTTCGACACCTTCCGTCGATGTAATTGGAGCTGCTCCTGTAAACATAATTTTATTTAACGACTTAAACGTTGCTGTTGATAAACGTGGCGTTAAATCAACATCTGCCTCACTATAATAAATATTAGAATCACCTTCTAATAAATAAACATTCAATACACCCTCAGTCGCTTTAGTTAAATCAATAAAACGATCCTGATCAATATCTCTAGAATCCCAGTTACCTTTTCGCATAATAATTCCAAGCTTATCGGCACCATTTAAATCCTTTAAATTAATCTTAAAGATCTTTCCATAATCATCTTCATCTTCAAATGAATAAGACAATCCTTCCTGACCGTCAACCCATCCCCAAATATTCCATTTCTTATACTTATCATCATATCGACGATAATGTACAAACACTTGAACCTCAGCTTCCTCATCACTTACAGTCGATACAGTATCATTACCTGCAGTCTCTAACTTCACAACTTCGCCACCGGCTCCCGCTGGTGCTTCAGTTAAATAACCACACTGCCCCTCAGAAACCCAAATCTCAGTATCATCCTCAACCTTGATTCGCTGGTCCTCATCACAGTTTTTCTCTTGCCAATCCCCCTTACGAATAATGAATCCCGCTTCATTGCCTTTGGCAACCTCAATCTCTGCAATATAACCAAAGTCATCTTTAGCAGTAAAATCAATTTGCTCCATATCCTCAGTCCCAGTATCCCAAGCCCAAATATTCCATTCATCGTATACTCCGTCAGTGCGTTGATAATGAATCGTCAACTTCGCATCATCCGTCGCATGAATCCTCCCATTTGGTAAAATAGATGTTACCATAATTGCTATTGCTAGCATCAAAGAAATTTTACGTCTCATACTAGACCCCCTATATAAAGTTACATTCCTAATTCTACCACAACCAAAGGTTTATAAGTATACGCTTACACAATGTCGTAATCGGTTACCTACAAAATAAAAAAGATAGTCCATTACGCACCATCTTCTACTGAAATTTGTAAAGTTTACTATCATTATTTAAAATCTCTTCAATTGGAAGAGGCTTAGAAATTAAATACCCTTGAACAAGCTCACAATAATTATCTAAAACATAACTCAACTCATCATAGGTCTCAATACCCTCAGCAACTAACTCAACGGCTAAATCATCTGCTAAATTTCTAATCAACTTCACAATCGCTTGCGTCTTCTTATTTTGATGAATATCTTTAATAAACGAACGATCAATCTTAATAACCTGTGCATTTAACTGATTTACATAGTGAATCGATGAATAGCCTGTTCCAAAATCGTCTAAAACAATTTGAACGCCCATTTTTTTCAAAGTCTCTAAATTCTTATTACCAATTGTAATATTATCAATTAAAATTTGCTCTGTAACTTCAATACAAATTTTATGAGCATCAACCTCATAAAATTTTAAATTATCTTCAATATACTTAACTAAAGTTTCATCCGCTAAAGTCACACCTGTAATATTGATTGATACCTTAGGAAACTCAACTCCCTCATGATCGTACTGATGAATTGTACGTAACACTTCTTTTAATACCCAAAAGTCTAATTGTTTAATATCGCTAATTTCATATAAGTAGGGTAAGAATGAACCTGGAGCAAGCGTCCCTCTATTTGGATGATTCCATCTGATTAACGCTTCTAATTTACTAACAATATTCGTTTTAGCATTGACAATGGGTTGGAAATATAAAACAAGCTCATCATTTGCTAGACCTTGAATAAATTCATTTCTAACACGAATCGATTCTAAATACTTTTCCTTTGTCGAAGCATTAATTGTTACAAAAAATTCATTTTTATCTTTAATTAAATGACGTTTTACATACTCATAATAAACTAAATATTGCTCATAAGGTTCAATTGGATACAGTTCCATACAGAATGCTTTAAATTGTCCAGAAAAAGAATAATTATTAATCACAATTCCATTATGAATTAAGTTATTTAAAAGTTCTAACTTTGTTTTGATTTCATTCAATTCTAAATTATGTGTTAATATTGCAAATTGGTGTTCCGATATTCTAGCCATCTTACTGTAAATAAATAAGCTTTTTAATCTCTCTACAAAGAAATTTAAAAATTCATTATTCGATTTATCGGTTAATCCACTTTGGTAACTTGTAATTGATAAATCAATAATGGTTAAGAATGAATCTTGGTATTGAATACTAGATTTTAACTCTTCGAATCTTCTTTTTAATCCTTCACTATTTAACGTATTTGTACTTCGATCGTGGAATGCTAAATATTTTACTTCATGAGCAATTTCATACAAATCAGAAACATCACGATTATATCCAATCGTAAAAGACTTCTTAATAATCGGCATTACATACTTTGTTCCACTTGTTTGAATCCAAATATACTTTCCATTACTATGCTTTACTTTTAAAACAATTTGATATCTACCATGTGTTTTTAATGATTCAATTGATTCTTCAAACTTTTTTCGATATTTTGGATGAATTAATGTTGGAAAAAAATTCTTATCTTTTATTTGATTATTATCAGCCAATCCAAGCAATTGATAATTTTGTTTTGACCACCAACTTACATCACGATTATCATAATAAATCCAATAGCCATCATGACTATTTTCAAGAATTTTATTTAATAAAATGATATGTTCGAGTTTATATCGACCAAAATATAAAATTATAAATAAAATCAATCCTCCTATAATATAGTTCATATTTTTTTCCTCCAATAAAACTTATATACCAGTATTATACAATTAAATTTGACAAATTCCTATATGACAAAAATTTCGCTTTCAAAAATAGGATAAAAGCTTTTATAACTGTTAAATCATGGTTTGTATCGTATATATTTATAAAGTTATTGCAATAATCATATAGAATCGTTAAAATAAGTTGTGCTATAATTAGTAGATAAAATTACACATTATGGATGATGATAAAATGAGCACAAATAAAATTAGTGGATTAGTTAGCTTTCATATGAAGCTAACGCAAGGACTCGATGTAACGGAAACGAAATTCGATACATCTGCCACATTATATAAAAAAAATGAAAAATTCTTTTTGTTTTTTAATGAAACTAATTTTGAAGATGATTCTATAACAAAATGCCGTTATGAAATGGACGATAACTCAGTTCGAATTCGTAGAGATGGACCAATTATTATGGATCAAATTTATAAGATTAGTGAGCTACAATCAGGATATATCAAGACTATCTATGGTCAATTAGATACAAAGTCTAAAACTCATCGGTTATCTTTAGAAATTTTAGACGCCACGTTAACTCTTAATTTAGATTACGATTTATTTGTATCTAATGAAAGAGCAGGTAATTATAAATTAACTGTTATATTCAATAAGGAGGATATCTAGCTAATATGATACAAACATTAAAAGAAAACTTAAAAGCAGAGATTAAACAAGCTGTTTTAACATGTGGATACATTACTGAGTCAGATGATTTAAATGTTATTTTAGAAAATTCAAAGGATGTAAGTCATGGGGATTATTCAACAAATATTGCTATGCAACTTACAAAGATAGCTAAAAAAAATCCTCGTATGATTGCAGAAGAAATTCTTAATAATTTTAATGCTGAGTCTGCGAATGTAGAAAAAATTGAAATTGCTGGGCCTGGGTTCATTAACTTTTTCATGAAAAAATCTGCATTTACGCAATCGATTAAAAATATTATTGAGTTAGGTCATGAGTTTGGTACTAGCAAAAGTGGAAATGGATTAAAATACAACGTAGAATACGTTTCGGCTAATCCAACTGGAGACTTACATTTAGGACATGCTCGTGGTGCTGCATTAGGAGATTCTTTATGTAGAATTTTAACTAAAGCAGGGTACGATGTAACTCGTGAATACTATGTAAATGATGCTGGAAATCAAATTCATAACTTAGTTATTTCAGCATATGCACGCTACTTGCAAGCTTTAGGTTTAGAAGCCGAAATGCCAGAAGACGGGTATCATGGGCCAGACATCATTGCTTTAGGACAATCTATGGTGGAACAATATGGTGATAGACTTGTTAATAAATTAGACGAAAACTACAAGTTAATTCGTGAAATGTCACTTGAATATGAATTAAATAAAATTCGTAAAGACTTAGATATGTTCGGTGTGGAGTTTGATATGTACACAAGTGAGCAAGAGTTATATGATAATAACTTAGTACAAGAGTCTATTAAATTACTAGAAGAAAAAGGATTCATCTATGAAGAAGATGGAGCAGTTTGGTTCCGTTCGACTGATTTTGGTGATGACAAAGATCGTGTATTAAAGAAATCAGATGGTTCGTACACTTATTTAACTCCAGATATTGCTAATCATATTGAGAAATTAAAACGTGGTAATGATAAATTAGTAGATATTTGGGGAGCAGACCATCACGGATATATTGCGCGCGTAAAGGCATCTATGCAGGCTTTAGGATATGAAGCGGATAAATTAGAAGTAGATATTATTCAAATGGTTCGTCTAATTAAAGATGGTGAAGAATTTAAAATGTCTAAACGTACAGGGAAAGCTGTAACAATTCGTGAATTAGTAGATGAAGTAGGTGTAGATGCAGTACGTTATTTCTTTGTTATGCGTAGTGGAGAAACACAAATGGATTTCGATTTAGATTTAGCAACTAAAAAATCAAATGAAAATCCGGTTTATTATGCGCAATACGCTCATGCCCGTACTTGTTCAATTTTACGACAAGCTGAAGAAAAAGGCTTTAATGTAGAATTAAAAGATCAATATAATCACATTACCCACGAAAAAGAATTTGAGGTAATCAAATTAATGGGGGATTTCCCTATTGTTGTTGCAGATGCAGCTAACAAAAGACGACCTCATTTAATTTGTAATTATATTAATGATCTTGCCACAGCATTCCACAGTTTATATAATGCAGAAAAAGTAATTAATGAAGAGAATGTTGAGAAGACTAATGAAAAATTAGCTTTAATTAAAGCTCTAGAAATTACAATCAAAAATGCATTAGAATTAATTGGGGTATCAGCTCCAGAACGTATGTAATTATCATAAGGAGGAATAAAAATGACAATTAACCAAGAAATGTCAATGTTAGAAGTAGCAGAATTACTAATTCAACGTAAAATTAAACCTCAAAAATTCGAGAAGATTGCAAAAGAAGTTTGTGAAATGATGGGCTTAACAGATGATGAATTCCAATCGAAATTAGCTCAGTTTTATACTGATTTAACGTTAAGTGGAAAGTTTGTAACAGTTGGAGAAGATAAATGGGATTTAAAATCACGTCAAAAGTATGATGTGGCTAATTATGATACATATGACATTGATTTTGATGATGAAGAAATTGAAGTTGTTACTGAAGATGGATTTGACGTTTATCCAGAAGAAAATGAAGAATTCATAGTAGAGCCTGAAGATGAAACTGAAAAAGAAAAATATCTAGAAGACGAAGAAGAAACAGAAGATGATTATAGCGATGAAAGTGATGCAGAAGTTGAAGAAGAAACAGATGAGTTTGAAGGCTTAGCTATTTATAGCGAAGATGACTTTGAGTAATGATGTAATAAAAGACTCCTTTTAGAGAAATTTCCCTCTATATTAGATTTTTGATCTAGTATAGAGGGATTTTTTATTAAAAGATTAAACAGTAATAAAAAATATAAAATTAATTCAAGAGATTTCTTAGAATACAAACAAGAGGGTATATTTAATTTAGAAAGTATAAAGGTGGTAAAAAAGAAAATAAGATATCTAAATTTAATTTATTAAATGATATTTTCTCTCGAGGTTGCTTTTATTTAAGGAAAGCAGTAAAATATCTAATAAAGAAAGAATAGTTTATGATTTGAAGGAAAACATTTAGTATTCGTGTGAGATAAAAACTCCCCTAAATACTTATTGAATGATATGCATCCCAAATGTTAGACTAAAAAATCTAACGTTAGGGGTGTTTTTTGTATGGCTAAATATAGTCCAGAATTTAAATTAAAGATTATTAATGAATATTTACAAGGTACTTTAGGTTGTCGCTCTCTTGCTAAGAAATATCAGATTCCAAGTCCATCACAAATTGAAACATGGGTTAGACAGTATAACCAAGAAGGAAAAAACGGATGACAACCAAAAGAAAACCAAGCTTATACTGGAGAATTTAAATTAAATGTATTAAACGATATGAAAACAACAGGTGCTTCATATAGTCAAACTGCTATTCATTTTGGAATATCAGATATAGCAACGATTGCGAATTGGAATGCAACGTTTTTAAAAGACGGTGTCGAGGCATTATTGAAATCGAAAGAAAGACCTCAAAACCCTATGACAAAATTAAAAGCATCTAAACAACCGAAAACTTTAACACGTGAACAACAATTAGAAGAAGAAATTAAATTGATGAGAATTGAGAATGAATACTAAAAAAAGTGTCACGCCCATGGGATTATGCCATGGAGTGAAAGAATCAAATCGAGACAAGAATCATCCAAGAATTAACCTCTAATTTTAAATTAAGTGACATTTTAAAGGTCACAAAATTTCCTAAATCAACCTATCACTATTGGATCAATAAGATGAAGTAAGAAAAACCTGATCAAGAACTGCAAGGCATTATTTTAAGCATTTTTAAAGAAAATGATGAGAATGATGGTTATCGTTGAATTACAGATGAGCTTCATCATCGAGGTCATCAGGTTAACCATAAGAAAGTGTATCACCTGATGAAAAATCTTGGAATTATTTTCGTTAAGTTTAGTCATAAAACGCGTAAATATCGCTCATATAAAGGGAAGATAGGAACCATCGCGAAAAATCGAATCAATCGTCGATTCAATACCCCCTATCCTTATCAGAAACTCATAACAGATGTGACAGAGTTTAAAACACAGGAAGGAAAGAAACTATATTTAAGTCCAATCATGGACATGACAACAGGTGAAATTTTATCCTATTCCATGAGTTATAAATCTGACTTAAATTTTGTCATGGAATCCCTGCATCAAGTCCTACCTATTCTCGAACAAGCCAAATATAGAACAACCCTTCATTCTAATCAAGGTTGGCAGTATCAACATCAAAAATGGGTTAAAACATTAAAGACACATAAAATTTTTCAAAGCATGTCATGAAAAGGAATTTGTTTAGATCATTCTCCTATGGAGAATTTCTTTGGAATCCTTAAACAAGAAATGTACCATAGAAAGACATTTAAAACCTATGAGGAGTTAAAAGAAACTATTGAAGAATATATTGACTACTATAATCATAAACGAATCAAAAGAAAATTGGCTGGGATGATCCAGTTCAATACCGAATTCATACCAGCCAATTAGCAGCTTAATGTTTAGTTCAACTTTTTGGGGTCACTACAGAATTACATTATTAATTTATAAATTTTAGAAAATCAAATATAATTTTTTTAAAAAAAGATAAAAAAA
>NZ_AEXQ01000096.1:0-12395 GCF_000191865.1 Turicibacter sp. HGF1 | reverse complement strand
TATCACTTTCTCTTCATTTCTACGATGAGCTAAGCGCTCGCTTCAGCTTTTTTGTGTAATCTAGCTCCAAACAGCAATCTCTCTATAAAGTCGCTCAATTGTACGTTGACAAAAACATGTCATCGACAATCGAGTACGACTTTTACGAGAAGGTTAACCGCTGTTTTTCGCTTTTTTATAACTATGTTCTTCTTTTTTTTAAAACATAATATAGGGATGTTTTAGAATTGTTAAGTTTTTGTTAACAACCGTTAACTTTCTGTTAAGAAAGCTAATTTTTTATATAAAGGATGCTACAATAACGACGTATAACTGAGAGTAATTTATATTTAGAGTAGTGAAAAATCGCTATTCTCAGCTTTTTGTGTAATCTAGCTTCGATGAACCACTCCTCCACAAAATTCGAAAAAATCTACAGGAGTAAAAAAACACTCCTTTCGTTTTTTCTTCATTTTTGTTCGGGGTTAAACGTTTATCTCAGCTTTTGGTGTAATCTAGCTTCATCGAGCAGCTCCTCTATGAAATTCGATAAAGTTGATTGGAGCAAAAACCACTTCGATCACTTTCTCTTCATTTCTACGATGAGCTAAGCGCTCGATTCAGCTTTTTAAATTTAAAAATGAGGTGTTGAGATTGAAAAAGGATATGGCTATTAATCGTAAACGCGTCTTTCTAGAACGATTCTTTCATATCGTATTCCTAGTAGCTGCGCTATTTGCGGTCATCAGTGTTGCATTAATTATTATCTTTATTTTTGGTAAAGGGTTGGCTCCGTTTTTCCCAAATAATAAATTCGGAACCTATAACTTTATCGACTTTATCACCGGCTTACAGTGGAAGCCTAAAATAGGAGATTATGGAATTGGATATATGATTGTTAGCTCGATTGTAGCCACATTAGGTGCTATCGTTATTGGAGTTCCAATTGCTTTATTAACTTCAATTTTTATTGCAGAAGTTGCGCCAAAATGGTTAGCAAACATCGTGCGTCCTGCGGTGGAATTATTAGCTGCCATTCCGTCTGTATTATATGGGGTCTTTGGGTTTGCTGTCATTACACCCATGGTTAAATCAATTTCTCCTTATCCAACAGGGGATTCATTATTAGCTGTTATTATCGTTTTAACAATTATGATTTTGCCAACAATTGTTGCCGTTGTTGAAACAGCTATTAGAGCAGTTCCGTCTAGTTATAAAGAAGGATCTCTTGCGCTTGGAGCCTCAAAAATGCAAACTATTTTCAAAGTCATCTTACCTGCTGCCAAATCAGGAATTTTAACAGGGGTCATTCTTGGAGTAGGGCGCGCGATTGGGGAAACAATGGCTGTTATCTTAGTAGCGGGAAATCCGGAATCAGGCATTCCACAAACAATTTTCGATCGTGTTCGTCTATTAACAACAAATATTGCATTAGAACAGGGATATGCAGCAGAACTTCATGAACAAATGTTATTCTCAACAGCTGTTATCTTATTTATCTTTATCATGATTATCAATCTAGTATTATCTAGAATTCAAGCAAAGGCAGGTGACCGTTAATGGTTAGTCGTAAAGTAAAAGATAACTTATTAAACGGATTAATTTGGTTATCTGCAGCAGTATCGGTGGGACTTTTAGTTTCAATCGTTTACTTTATTTTCTCAAATGGATGGTCTTTAATTAGTTGGGATTTCTTAACTAACGATTATGAATCACAGACACAATATGTAAATGTGGTGACAGATAAAACATTTATAGCACCAACAAACCTTTCAAGTGATGAATATTTCTCTGAAAATTTAGGTATTGCTATTGAACAGACAGAAGAAGGGTATGAAATCGTCTATGTAGATGATGCTTCTCCAGTAAAACATGCAATCAATAACGCTGATGAAGCATTCCCAGTCAAAGTAGGATATGAATTATCACAAATCAATGGAGACGGTGGAAATTTAAAAATTAAAGCTAATACACCGGCAGAAGATATTATCAATACACTAAACAGCAGCAATGAATTAATGTTAAAAGTAACATCACCAGGTGGCGGAATATTCCCAATGATTGTTTCAACTTTAATGCTAATCGCAGTTGCTTTATTATTTGCTGCACCAATCGGAATTTTAGCTGCAATTTACATGGTTGAGTACGCTAAACCAGGTAAACTTGTTAACATGATTCGTTTTGCAACAGAAGTTCTTTCAGGAATTCCATCAGTCGTATTTGGACTTTTTGGGATGTTGATCTTCGTTAATACCTTTAAATTAGGAATGTCTATTTTATCGGGTGGATTAACATTGATGATTCTTTTATTGCCAACGATGATGAGAACGACGGAAGAGGCTTTAAAATCAGTGCCGATGAGTTACCGTGAAGCTTCCTATGGACTTGGAGCTAACAAAATTCAAACACTATCAAAAGTTGTATTACCAAGTGCTATTCCTGGTATCTTAGTCGGAGTTATCTTATCAATCGGACGTACAATCGGGGAATCAGCAGCCTTATTATTTACAATTGGAACATTTGCAAAATTACCGGTTAATCCAAGCAGTGGGACATTATCATTATTTGAAACAGGAACTTCATTAACAGTCCGTGCTTATGTGGAAGTAAAAGAATCAGGTAATATTCAGATGGCGGCTGCAATTGGAATTGTCATTTTAGTGATCGTATTCACATTAAATTTAGTTTCACGACTAATTTCAAGAAAATTCAGTAAGGCAAATTACTAGGGGAGTGACGAAGATGTCAAACAAATTTCAGGTTAATGATTTAAACTTATTTTATGGAAGCTTCCAGGCTCTCCATCATATCAATATCGAAATTCCAGAACGTAAAGTAACTGCATTTATTGGACCTTCAGGGTGTGGAAAGTCAACGTTTTTACGTACCTTAAATCGTATGAATGACTTAATTGAAACAGTTAAAATTACTGGATCTGTAAAATTAGACGGGGAGGATATCTATTCTGATATCGATGTGATGAAATTAAGAACACGCGTTGGAATGGTATTCCAAAAACCAAATCCATTTCCAATGAGTATTTTTGATAACATTGCTTACGGACCACGCTGCCAAGGGATTAAAGATAAAAAGAAATTAGAAGAAATTGTTGAAAAATCATTACGTGGTGCTGCATTATGGGATGAAGTAAAAGATCGTTTAAATAAATCAGCATTAGGATTATCAGGTGGACAACAACAACGTTTATGTATTGCTCGTGCCATTGCAATGGAACCAGAAGTTATTCTGATGGACGAACCAACATCAGCACTTGATCCAATTGCAACTCAAAAAGTTGAAGAATTAATGGAAGAACTAAAAGAGAAATATACAATCGTTATCGTAACACACTCAATGCAACAAGCGGCTCGTATCTCTGATAAAACTGCTTTCTTCCTAATGGGAGAACTAATTGAGTTTGATGATACAGATAAAATCTTTACAAATCCAAAAGACAAGCGTACTGAAGACTATATTACAGGACGTTTCGGATAAAAAAGAGGGTGACATGGAATGAAAAAAACAAAGTTAGAATCAGATTATGATGCTCTACTTGGTGAAATTAGCAAACTTTCATCACTAACAGTAGAAGCATACCAAAACACATTAAATGCTTTAAAAACATTAGATGTTGAAATTGCTTTACAAATTATAAAAAGCGACCAAAACATTGATGACTTACAAGAAGAAATTCAAGAAGAAGCAACAATTTTAATTGTTCGTCAACAACCAGTCGCTAGTGATTTACGTAAAATCTTAATGATTATGCGATTAGCCAATGAGTATGAACGTATTGCAGACTATACGAAAAACCTAGCTGAATACATCATCTTAATTAAACAGAATGAATCAATTGAGCATTATCAGAAAAATGTAGATAAGTTAGTAAAAATGTTAGAAATTGTAATTAATATGTTAAAACTTGTCATCGAAGGATTAAGAACAGAAGATAAAACAAAAGTTAAAGAAGCAGCTGATATGGATAAACAAGTAGATGAAATCTATCAAGAACTATTAGCTTCTTTAATTACACATATCCAAGTTGTTGATGGTAAAGTATTCGGAACAGCTTATGCTATTCTAATTAATAAGTATATCGAACGTGCAGGGGACCACGTCACAAATATTGCAGAAGAAGTATTATACGCATTAAAAGGTCGCCGTTATCACTTAAATTAAAAAGCCCCCAACCGGGAGCTTTTATTTTTTTCTTCTAAACGATTCTTCTCTTGGAATCACATGTTGCTCATAAAATTCAATCTTGCCATTTAATCGTGTAACTGTCTTTTGTAACTCTGCAATCTTCTCAAGTAATACATCGCGCTGCTCAATTAGTATTTCCTTGCGGGCAGAGCTTGTTTCCTCACCTTGTTGGAATAATGTCACATACTCAATTAAAACCTCAATAGGCAGCCCAGAAGCACGCATACACTTAATAAATTCAATCCATGTACAATCATCTTCAGAATAATTTCTAATCCCATTCTTATTTCGTTGTACTGGAGGAATCAACCCAATCCGTTCATAATAACGTAGCGTATCCGCCGATAACCCAAGTCGCTCGCTAACCTCTTTAATATTCATTGCTAAATCCTCCAATAAAAGTCCTTATTAATAGTTATTATCTAATGAAATATATGCTATCTTATAAACTTTTTCCCATTTCGTAAGCTTGTATCATCAAATCAGTTTTTAAAGCATCGCCTTTTTGCCAAACCCCAGTCCCATAAAGAACACCTTTTTCCTTAGCTCCCTCTAAGCAGTCTATAAAACCTCGGAACCCTTCAACTGTCGGTTTTAATGCTTGTGGGTTACTATCAGCAGCCGTCACAATAAAATAGAAATCTTTATCAATAATCTTAATATATTTAGCTACTGTTCGATCAATCAATGTCTTCATCTGGGCATCCATCGAATAAAAATAAACAGGAGAAGCCATCACAATCACATCAGACAAAATCATCTGAGTCAAAATATCCGCCATGTCATCTTTAATCACACAACGTCCACCATTTCCTCGACAACCATCGCAAGCCATACAATAATTAATCTGCTTATCTCTTAAAAAAACCTTCAAAACCTCATGTCCAGCATCAATTGCTCCCCGCATAAACTCATCACATAACAAATCTGAATTTCCATGTCTTCTTGGACTACCCGATAAAATTAAAACCCTCATCAAAATCCCTCCCTCCATACTAACATACCCCTTGGAGTTAACTCCAAGTCAATAGAAAAAATGGATATCTCTAATCAAGAGGTATCCATTTTCCTTTTACCGTATAAATAATCATCAAAATAGCGCCTATCGTCCAAGAAATAGGATATCCAAGAAACACCCCTTCAATACTCGGATTAAATGCCAAAACACCCATAATCCATAAAACCCTTACCACACATAAACTAACAATCGAAATCATCATAGTAATCATTGTTTTCCCAGCTCCACGCACCGATCCAACTAACGACTGCATAACTGCTAACATGATGTACGCGGGAATCAGACACTGTAACATACTACGCCCATATTTGAGAACATCAGGTTCTTGAGAGAAGATTTTTAGTGCCTCACTACCAAATGCATACATTAATAAAGATACAATGATTGTGTAAATCGAAGTCATCCACAATGTTGTCTTCAACCCTTGTTTCATACGATCATACTGACGTGCCCCTAAATTTTGACCAATAAAGGTAGTAGACGCCATCCCAAAACTCATAATTGGCAAAATCATAAAACCATCTAATTTGATATAGGCGCTACATCCCGCAATAGCCGCCGCTCCAAAACCATTAATACTACTTTGGACAATGGCATTAGATAATGAAACAATAACTGACTGCAAGCCTGTTGGAATTCCAACCATCACAATCTCCTGAAATACAAGCTTATGAACACGGATTTCTTTAATAACAAGACGATAGCTCTCAGACGTCTTTATCAGATGAATCGCTAGTAAAATAGCCGAAACACCTTGAGCAAGTAACGTTGCCAGAGCTACGCCTGCAACTCCCATCTTGAATCCAACTACAAATAATAAATCAAGTACAATGTTTATTACAGATGAAATACATAAATAATATAAAGGTCGCCTCGAATCTCCAACTGCCCTCAAAATTCCAGCGCCCATATTATAAACAAGCAAAAACAAACTCCCAACAAAATACAACCTCAAATACAACACCGAATCTTGCAACACCTCATCAGGTGTTCCCATAATTCTTAAAATCCATGGAGAAAACATCATCCCCACAACCGTTAAAAAAATACCGGCTAAAATGCTAAGTGCTAGCGCCGTATGAACAGATTCTCTTAAACGCTTCTCATCTTTCGCTCCGTAAAATTGGGAAATAATAATTCCAGCACCTGTTGCAATTCCCATAAAAAATCCCACTAATAAATTAATAATTGGGGTACTTGCCCCAACTGCTGCCAGAGCTTGGCTTCCGACATAGTTTCCGACAATAATTGAATCAACTGTATTATAGAGCTGTTGAAATAGGTTCCCGACTAATAAGGGAATCGAAAATAATAAAAGTTGCTTCCAAATAACTCCCTCAGTCATCAAATTAGTTTCTTTCTCCATCATATCTTATCCCTCATAGTAAAATTTAAAATCTGATTGTTTTTAAACCTTTAGCTCAGTTTAATGTCTATTTATAATATTTTACACAATTTGGAATATTAATCAATTGATTTAAAAATGATTATAAAATGAAAATAAATGTGAAAACCAATAAATCTATCTAAAGTTTTTATGTTATAATCAAATTAACTTTGAAACTAGAGAGTAGGAAATCTTTTATGTCATACAATGCATTATATCGTGCTCATCGTCCCCAAAAATTTAGCGATGTAGTGGGACAAGTTCATATCGTTAGAACGATTCAAAATGCACTTAAACATGAACGTTTATCACATGCGTATTTATTTTGTGGACCACGCGGAACCGGAAAGACATCAATTGCTAAAATTATCGCAAAAGCTGTAAACTGTGTGAATTATCCAACCGATGAACCTTGTAATGAGTGTGTTAATTGTACAACCATTACAAACGGCTCTAATTCAGATGTATTTGAAATTGATGCAGCTAGTAATAATGGTGTAGATGAAATCCGTGAAATTAGAGATAAAGTTAAATATGCACCGACAATGGGGCGATATAAAGTATATATCATCGATGAGGTGCACATGTTATCCACAGGGGCTTTTAATGCACTTTTAAAAACGTTAGAAGAACCCCCTAAACATGTTATTTTTATTTTAGCTACAACAGAGCCACATAAAATCCCACCTACTATTATTTCTCGTTGTCAACGCTTTGATTTTAAACAGATTTCTACTAAAGAAATCACACAACATTTATCAGAAATTTTAACTAGTCAAAACATTGAGTTTGAAGAAGATGCTGTTCAATTAGTTGCTGAATTAGCTGAAGGTGGAATGCGTGATGCCTTAAGTTTACTTGATCAGGTTATTTCATATTCGTACGATAAGATTCTCATCGATGATGTTCATGCTTTAAGTGGAACAATTGCAAATCATCAGTTGTTACAAATTATTAGAGGAATAAAGGATTTAGATTTTTCAACAATCATTGATTTAATCCAGGATATGATTGACCAAGGAAAAGAAGCAATCCGTATTATAGATGGATTAATTAATGTTTATAGAGATTTATTGATGTATCAAAAAATAGGAAATTCTTCTAACATCTCTAATTTACTAATCTCTGACGAACTATTTATCCCATTAACGGAAGAATTACGTTCTGCACAAATTGTACAATATTTATTTAAATTAAATAAATTACAGAATGAAATGAGATTTGCGAATCATCCTGAATTAATGCTCGAAGTTGGGCTATTAAGTTTAACTGAAACTGACTCAGAAATGACAGGGAATAAGGCAGACTATGAGATAGAAATCAATGATTTGAAAAAAGAAATTGAGGTATTAAAAAGATTAGTTAAAAAAGTTGAGAGTATACCAACTACAGTTGCATCTAATCATACAAAAATCATTAACCAAGATGATTCTCAATTTAAAATGAATTTATTTCAAGAAGACACTAAAGTATCAGATTTCAAACTTCCAGCCACAGAAGACCATATTATCTTACCTGAACATATCACACCAGAAATGTTAACCATTGAACAAGTTTTATCTCATGCAAGTAAACAAGCAAGAGATAATGTCTTAGAAAAATGGTCCCAGTTAAATCCCATTAAAATGCCTGAGTACAAAGATGTTATTGTCTTATTACAAGATGGTAGTGTTGTCGCAGCTTCAGATGAAGGATTTATTTTAACTTACAAACATGAACCGGGATGTAGACGATTACTAAGAGAAGATAATAAAAAAATTGCTGAACAAATTGTGGCTTATCTATTTGGTCGTCCGTATGCTTTTAATGTCATGCCAGAGTCTTTTTGGCTTGAACAAAGACAAAGTTATTTAGAACAAAAGAAACAAGGTATTGAACCTAGACTAAAACAATATAGTCAGGATATTAAAAATGTGATAAATTATAATGAGGAAGTTCAGTCTAAGAAAGATGATTTTATTGATAATATTGTCAATTTATATGGGGCTGACTTAGTGAATATAATAGACGAGTAGGAGTAGTGATGATTATGAATCCAATGATGATGAAAAAAATTCAAAAAATGCAAAAAGATATGTTAAAAGCACAAAAGGATATTGAAGAATCAGTATTCACAGGTTCTGCTGCAGGTGGAATGGTAACAATTGAGGTTAAAGGTACAAAAGAAATTAACAAGGTAAACATTAATCCATCAGTTGTTGACCCAGAAGATGTAGAAATGTTAGAAGATGTGATTTTATTAGCATTAAATGATGCATTCCGCCAAGTTGATGAAAAAACTGAATCAACAATGGGACAATTCACAAAAGGAATGAATATTCCTGGATTATTCTAAGGAGATATTATGCAATATCCACAACCTATTACAAAATTAATTGAAAGCTTAAGTAAACTTCCAGGTATAGGAAATAAAACTGCGGAACGTCTTGCTTTTTATGTTATAAGTTCTATGAAAGAGGATGATGTAACAACATTTGCTAAAGCTTTAATCGATAGCAAACGTCAGTTATTTAAATGCCCAATTTGTGGGCATATTACAGATACTGACCCATGTTCAATCTGTTCAGATTCACATCGTGATCGTTCATTGATTGCGGTTGTACAAGATCCGAAAGATGTGATCGCTATAGAACGCATGCGTGGGTTTAAAGGGTTATACCATGTATTAAATGGAGTACTGTCTCCACTTGATGGCATGGGACCTGAAGATATCGGGATTCCGGCATTAATCGAACGTTTAAAAGATGAGAATGTAAAAGAATTAATATTAGCTTTAAGTGCAACTCTTGAAGGGGATGCTACTTCACAATACATTGCTAAGTTATTAAAAAATACAGATGTTAAAGTAACGCGAATTGCAAGAGGTCTTGAAATGGGGCGCTCAATCGAGTATGCAGATGAAGTTACTTTAATTCGTGCATTAGAAGGACGTCGTGAACTATTTTAATAATGTAATAGCCATCGTGAAATCATATAACGATGGCTATTTTTTATAGATTTAAGAGATGAAGTGATATTTTTTTACTTTTTGTGAGAAATTAAAAAGATGCTTAGTTTATGAATTTATATAAGAAAAATGAATATTACGAAATAGAATTAGGTTATTCATCATCTAATTTACTTTATAAAATTTAATATTTGAGCGATGGTACAATCGTGAACTAATCCTATCCTTTGAGATTGCGCTAATTACAATTATTTTATTATTATTATTATTATTATTATTATTATTATTATTATTATTATTATGTTAGGTGTACTTGATCACCTTAGTTTTAGCTAAGGCATTCTACAACCAGTATGAATACAACATTTTAACTGTAATTTCAGAAAGAATTGAGTACGTAATCTTGACAATTAGGATTACCATTAGTGTTACTCTAAGGAGAGCATTGATGTTAGTATAAAATATTCGTTAGAATTTCATCATAGCTTCGTATTTAAGCTTTAACCATTGCTTGGGTATATTTTAGAAGCGGGATATTTTAATAATTTAATCTTTCCTCCTAATATAAAACTTAGTTATATCAACATTTTTAATTGCATATGATAGATTTTAGGAAGGGAGGTGTTTTGTTATTGGAACGATAGTATTTCAATAACAAAAATAATATGAAGACAGTAGGATGGTTAGTTAAAAGATTCATAATTGGAGTATTTGCCTTATATCTTTTTAATATAATCGGAGTATACTTTAATGTATCGATTCCTTTAAATTATATTACTTCTTTTATAACGGGAACTCTTGGCATTCCGGGATTTATATTAGTTTATGTTTTAACTAAAATAGTTTTAGTATAAAAATGGATAGTAGGCATAATCGCTTACTATCCATTTTTATACTGAAATCTAACCAAAATTTGATGATTCATATATAAGAGCGTCCATGTTATAATCAAATACGAAGGAAGTGAAAATATTCTTTCATTTTTTCTTTTGAAATACCATAAAAGTATTGTTTCAAAAAACATAAAATAAGAGAAAAAATAGAATATTTTTTTCTAAAAATACTTGAAAAAAGAGTTTATTTGGGGTAAAATAGCTAACGGTACATTTTCTTTATTTTCGAGAGAAAATTTGAGCCCCAGCGAATTTTCATTGGATTAAAAAAAATAATTTATAAGTTAAGAAGTAGGAGGCAGGACTATGCGTACAACATTTATGCAAAAATCTCATGAAGTAGATCGTAAATGGTTCGTTGTTGATGCTGCAGATAAAACTTTAGGGCGCTTATCTACAGAAGTAGCAACACTTTTACGTGGAAAACATAAACCAACATTCACACCACATGTAGACTGTGGAGATTACGTAATCGTAATCAATGCTGAAAAAATCAATTTAACAGGAAATAAATTAGCTGACAAATGCTACTACCGTCATTCAGGATATCAAGGTGGATTAACTGTTCGTACAGCTCAGCAAATGCGTGATACTCAACCAGAACGTATGTTAGAATTAGCTATCAAAGGTATGTTACCAAAAGGACGTTTAGGACGTGCAACTGGTAAAAAATTATTTGTATATGCTGGAGCAGAACATCCACATGCAGCACAAAAACCAGAAGTTTACGAACTTCGCGGATAATTAAGAGGGAGGTAACAAGATATGACAGTACAATACTTAGGAACTGGTCGTCGTAAAAGTTCAGTTGCTCGTGTACGTTTAGTACCTGGAACTGGAAAAGTAATTATCAACGGTCGCGAATTTGAAGATTATATTCCTTCTGCAGCAACTCGTTTAGATATCATGCAACCATTATCATTAACTGAAACAGCTAACCAATATGATGTATTAGTTAATGTACAAGGTGGAGGATTAACAGGTCAAGCTGGAGCAATTCGTTTAGGAATCGCTCGTGCTTTATTACAAGTTGATGCTGAATACCGTCCAACATTAAAACCAGTAGGTTTATTAACTCGTGACTCACGTGCTAAAGAACGTAAAAAATACGGACTTAAAGCAGCTCGTCGTGCTCCACAGTTCTCAAAACGTTAATTTTTCTTTGGAACCACTATTGTGGTTCCTTTTTTATTTTAATAATATAGAAATGTATTCAATAACCTTTACTTTGTCACGAATGGAATGATTGTGCCTCCAGTATCTGAAAGATTCCTTTGAATAATAATGAATTGAAGTAGCTACATTTTTTTTGAGATTTTTGGGGGGTTCCTTTTCCTTTAAATAAACCAAGAAAATTATTTCATCGTAAATCTAAGTATGAATTGTTTTTAATGAGATAATGTGTTTAATCTGATATAACAAATTTATTCTAGAACTGAGTTAGATTTAAATAGTGTTGGATAGTAACAAAATATTCGTGCTGAATGTTCAATGTTTTTGTTATTTTAATGTATCATCTCTTTGAGTATTGTTTTCAAAATCAAGAATAAATATTTTGAGATGATAATTCATAAATGAGATCCGTGTTAAGAAGCTTACGTGTAACTTTATTCTATAACAAAGATTGTGATTTGTTGTTTATCATACTCACTATTACAATTGGTAATGCAAAAACGTAAATAGTACTAAGTGATAAAATATTTAAGACACTAAAATAAATGAAAAGAAATTTTTTAAAAAATAAAAAAAAGTGTTTGACAGAAAAAACTTGAACATGGTAGAATAATCAAGTCGTCGAAAGAAGACAAAAAAAGAAATCGAAAGATTTTAAAAACTTCAAAAAAAGTGTTTGACAGATAAAGTTGAACATGTTAAAATAATCAAGTCGTCGAAAGAGGACAAAAGAGAAATCGAAAGATTTTGAAAAAAATCAAAAAGTGTTTGACAGATAAAGTTGAGCATGTTAAA